>CAZILJ010000714.1:0-3963 GCA_964539915.1 uncultured Acidobacteriaceae bacterium
GGCGGCGTTAATCGAGAACGGAGCGACATGCGTTTACGCCTGTGCCTCACATGCGGTCCTTTCCGGACCTGCGGTCGAGAACATCAGGAACTCGGTGATCAAGGAACTGGTGGTGACAAACACCATCCCACTGACTGCCGAGGCAAACGCGGCCCGAACCGAAAAGGGAGGCAAGATTAGTGTCCTCTCGATTGCGGGATTGATCGGCCGGGCAATTCAGGCCAATCACGAAGAGACTTCGGTCAGCAAGTTATTCACTTAGAACCGCCGCCAGGCGGCAGAACTTTTCAGATAGGACTTGAAATTTATGGCGACTGTATTGGAACAAAACATACTGGAAGCGCAACCTCGAGAGGCCGGCACCAAGAACCTTGCCCGCCGCGTGCGCAAGGAAGGAAAGATTCCGGCCGTAGTGTATGGAGCGGGCAAGGAATCGCTTCCCATCACCGTAGATCCGCGACATGTGCAGCGGATTCTGAACTCGGAGACCGGCCACAATACGATTTTCGACCTCGCCTTGAGCGGCGGCGAGAGCAGCAAGGCCATGATCGTCGACTGGCAATACGAGCCCATCAAGGGCAAATTGCTGCACATTGATCTGAAGCGAATCGCGCTCGACAAAGTGCTTAAGGTGAATGTGCCCATCATTCTGGTTGGCGAATCGGCAGGTGTGAAGCTGGAGGGTGGCATCATGGAACAGATGCTGCGCGAGGTCGAGATCGAGTGCTTACCGGGAGACATTCCCAGCCACATCGATGCCGACGTCAGCCACCTCACGTTTGGCAAGGTGCTGCGTGTTTCTGAGTTGCCTCACTCGGAGAAAATCAAGTTCATCACCGACCCGAATCAGCCAGTGGCGCACGTCACCGCGGTGAAGGAAGAAGTTGTGGCCACTCCTGACGCGGCAGCGGCGGAAGCGGCAACCCCATCGGAGCCCGAGGTTATCAAGAAGGGCAAGCAGGAGACCGACGAAGTGGGCGCCGAGGCTCCTGCAGGCAAGGCCGAGAAACCCGAGAAGGCCGAGAAGAAGGAGAAGAAGTAACTTCGTGGTTGGAGCAGCCGGGCTTCGCCGGCATGGCCGGGTCAAACCCCCGGCCCGACGCGAATCGGGATGGTGGCGTGAAACTGATCGTCGGACTCGGAAATCCTGGTATCGAGTACCAGTTCACGCCGCATAACCTGGGCTTTTTGACGATTGATCGAATCGCGCGAAGCCTGGGGGTGGATGTACGAAACCGGCAGTGCCGGGCGTTGACGGTGCGGGCCGTGATCGCGGATCAAACGGTGCTGCTGGCCAAGCCGGAAACGTTCATGAACTTGAGTGGCGTCTCGGTGAGGGAGCTAGTACAGGAATACGAGGCCAAGCCGGAATCGGACCTGATCGTAATTCAGGACGAGTTGGATTTTCCGCTGGGCACGTTGCGGATTCATACGCGGCGCAGTTCGGCGGGGCACAACGGCATCGAGTCGATCATCGGAGCCTTGGGGACGCAGGATTTTTTGCGGATCCGGATTGGGGTGGCGCCCGATCGGAAGGTGAGCGACGGCCAGAGTTATCTGCTGTCGCCGCTGCGCCGGGCCGAGTTGCAGGTGGCGGATGGAATTTTGGACACCGCCGAGGAAGCTGTAAAGGTGATTTTGAAAGAAGGTCCGGCAGCAGCGATGAATCGCTTCAACCGGAAAGAGCCGGAAGACGAGAAAGATTAGCCACGGATCAACACGGATCACTCGGGATCAAGCGACACGTGGAAATCAGTGGCCAAGGATTTGGAGAAACGAATGAATCGTATTTATGAGCTGATGTTTATTGTTCGACCGGACATGACGGATGAAGATCTCGACAAACTGATTTCAACCCTGCAGTCCGTGGTACCGACAGCGGGCGGAAGCGTGCAGCGCGTCGACAAGATGGGCAAGCGCCGCCTGGCCTACACCGTGCGCCGCTTCCATGAAGGCATTTATGTCCTGATGGTTGTAGAGGGCGGAGGCCCGGTCATTCATGAACTCGAGCGACGGCTGCGCGTAACCGAGCCGGTGATCAAGTTCCTCACTGTGCGCGTTGACGAGGAGCAGAAGCGGCTGGACAAAATCAAAAAGCTGCGCGATTCGCGGAAGAAAGTAAGCGCGCAACCAGCAGTGGCGGCTCCCGCGGCGGCTGAGCCTGCGGCTGCACCGGCGGCGGAAGCTCCGACGACGGCGTAGGTTCGAAAGTAAAGTTTTCTTTGCGACCTTCGCGCAGTCTCACCGAACCTTGCGGTCAAAGGCTTGAACCGCTAAGGGCGCGATGGAGGTCGCAAAGACCGCTAAGAAAGTCGGCTGATTTGAGAATCATCCGGCACAAAGAAAACAGATTCGAGGAGAACTATGGCTGACGAAACAAAAGCACCAGAACAATCGGCACCGAGTGAAAGGCCGCGTTCGAGCGAAGGCCCCCGATCGGGAGGCGACCGTCCGCGGTTTGGAGGCGGCGGTGGCGGACGCGGTCCCGGTGGTCCTCCGCGCGAAGGCGGTGGCGGACGCAAGTTTTTCCGGCGCAAGAAAGTGTGCAAGTTCTGTGTCGAGAAACTCGAAGACATCAACTACAAGGATTACCGCATGCTTGGTCAGTTTGTCGCCGAGAGCGGCAAGATCGTGCCGCGCCGTCTGACCGGGGTTTGTGCTCCGCACCAGCATCGTTTGTCGGCGGCCATCAAGAAGGCCCGCAACATCGCCTTGCTGCCGTTTGCCGGACGGGCATCGTAGAAGAGCAACTTTTAGCGATTAACCTTTAATCCCGAGCAGGGTTTTGAAGGCGTAGCGAAAGGCTAAGAGCTAGCAGGTGTTAGCTGAGAGATCGGAGTCATCCTCATGGAAGTCATTTTGAAAGAAGATGTAGCGAAGCTTGGTTCCCGCGGCGACGTGGTGAAGGTCGCGGAAGGATATGGACGGAATTATCTTTTGCCGCGCAAGCTGGCCATTCAGGCCAACGAGGGCAATAAGGCCGTCATCGTGCAAATGAAGGCCGCTTCGGTGCGGCGCTCCGCCAAGGAGAAGACGCAGGCCGAGGAACTCGCGAAGCAGTTGGAGGGCGTCTCGGTATCGTTCCAGCGGCGCTCGGGCGAGAACGATCAACTCTTTGGATCGGTGACGTCGGGCGACATCGGCGATGCTCTGGCCAAGAAGAGCTTCAATATCGATCGTCGCAAGATCCAACTGCACGAACCGCTGAAGACCGTCGGCGAGTTCAGCGTCCCGGTAAAGCTGCACAAGGACGTGACCGCGCACCTGAAGGTCGTGATTGAGAAGGAAGCGGTTGCGGAGTGACGGAACGGGAAGGCATGGAGATTGGTTCCTTATAAGAATCACCCGTTGCGGCCCGTTGCGCATCTCTCCGTCGGTATCGCCGGTGGATTCGCGTTCCGGGATTCGGGCCTGTCTGGCCTGGTCGGTTCGATAGCGGTGGTTGTTTTCACTCCCTGCTATACGTACTGTCGTGCTGCCGCTCTGTTCGGTCTCCCCGCTCGGAACCATTAAAAGAACGGCAACGCCAATAGGAACCTGGGGGGCCCCCATAACCGCTTCGTTCTGTTTGGGCGCATGCCGGGCATGGTCACCGGCATGGACCCGGGATTCGAAACCCGCCACGCACTTGTGGTCCCGCTGGACATCGATACATCTTCCGAACATCGGACCGGTACTTCCCGTGCAGCGCACGTACATTTGCCCATCCAGCACGGCGGGATCACGCAAGTTGTAAAGTCGCGGGCCATCGTTGATTTAAGCGTCAAGGTTAAGTCCTGAAGAGCAGGGTTTTGGACAAACGAGCCGTTGGTCAGGATCACCGAGGTCTTGCGGTTCAATGGGGAGACCTTGCGCTCCACATAAGCGCGGTCCTGTTGCCGAAGAATGGTTGCCAACTCTGCCTGCGCATCCGCTCGTGAGTACCCTTGCCGCAACCGAGCCGATATTCCAAGCCAGGGCGAG
>CAZILJ010000715.1:0-5489 GCA_964539915.1 uncultured Acidobacteriaceae bacterium
CATGCGCTTTGCCGACCTCGATGCGATTATGGCAATCGCCGCCAAGCATGGCTTGAAAGTCATTGAAGACTGCGCTCATGTCCACGGAGGCATGTGGCGCGGTAAGGGCGCGGGTTCCACCGGAGACCTGGGCGCTTTCAGTTTTCAGTCGAGCAAATTGATGACCGCGGGCGAGGGCGGAGCGGTTATCACCAACAATCTGGAGTACTTCGAGCGGGTGCAAAGCTATATCAATGCCGGGCGGAGGAGCGTCACCGATCAATTTCACAAGCGGATCATCGGGTTCAACTACCGACTGGGCGAATTCCAGGCGGCGGTACTGGGGCCGCAACTCGATCGTCTTCCCGACCAAGGAAAGATACGGCAGGCCAACATGGATTATTTCGAGTCGCGCGTCCGGAACACTCGCGGCATCGGACTGCTCAAGCCCGAACCCCGCATCACCCGCCCGGCCCCTTACGGATATGTGCTCAAGTATTTTGCCGAACAGGTGAAAGATATTCCGCGCGCCAACTTTGTTGCTGCCTTGCAACTGGAAGGGATTCCGTGCGACGGACTTTTCTACGAGCCCGTCTACTGCAGTTCCTTGTTCCCGCTCGATCCGAATGATTTTCCGGCGTTGAGCTGGGGTCGGCCCAAACCGCTCGATCTGCGAAACATGTACAAGTGTCCGGCTGCGGAGCGGGCGGCCTACCATGAAGCGGTCTGGTTTTCGCATCACCTCTTTCTCGGCGGCAAGGCAGACGTCGACAGCATCGTCGATGCCATGTTCAAGGTCCTCGAGAACCTGGAAGAACTGCGGGGACTCGAGCATCGCGCCATCAAGAATCAGGGCGTCAGCCGCGCGGACCGAGAAAGCTGAGTGCCCACAACCGCGCGCCACAACACAGAGGGCTCCTCGATGCCACAAGTGAAACGTGTGGGCTACGCCGTGGTCGGACTGGGAAGCATTTCTCAGGTTGCCGTGCTGCCGGCGTTCGCGCACAGCGAGAACGCCAAACTCATCGCGGTGGTCAGCGGCGATAAAGCAAAGGCCGAGAAGTTCGCGCAGGATTTCAAAGCCGGCCAGGCCTATACCTACCGCCAGTACGCCGCGTGCCTGAAAGACCCTGAGGTCGAGGCTGTCTATATCGCAACCCCACCCGGAGAGCACGAAAAATATGCGGTAGGGGCGGCCAAGGCAGGCAAGCATGTGCTCAGCGAAAAACCTCTTGCCGCCAGTGTTGCCCAAGCCCGGAACATGGTGAACACGTGCCGTCGAAATGGAGTCCAGTTCATGACGGCTTATCGCAAATATTTCGAGCCCAGCACTCTAAAGCTCAAGAAAATGATTGCGCGCGGCGACCTGGGCCGGATCGACATTATCCATACGCTGTTCGCGGAGTTCCGTCCGTCTGGCGACAATTCACCAGCATGGCTGTTCTCGAAGAAGTTGTGCGGCGGAGGGCCGTTGACCGATCTAGGCGTCTACTGCGTCAATACGTGCCGCTGGCTGGTGGGCGAGGATCCGGTCGCAGCCGAGGCCGTGAGCTGGGTTCGCGACCGGAAGCGGTATAAAGAGGTGGAAGAGGGGATCGCGTTTCGCCTGGATTTTCCCAGCGGTCTGATCCTGCAAGGAACGGCAGCTTACAGCGCAGTCTTTTCTTCGTTCGTCCACGTCCACGGCGAAAAGGGTTGGGCTGAGCTGGCTCCAGCCTTTGCTTTCGAAGAAGAACGTCGGCTCAGCGGGAAAATTGTCGGGCAATGGTTCGAAGAGACTTTCGCTCCCATTGATGAATTTGCCTTGGAGTTGGACGATTTTGCCTCCTGCATCCGGGAAGGTCGCAAGCCGGAACCGGACGGAGAGCAGGGATTGCGCGACCTCATCATCATCGACGCAATCTATAAAGCCGTAAAAAAGAGGGGTTCGGTAAAGATCAAATACAAGTAGGCTGCGAAGGACCACTTATGGGGAAGTTGGGTATCGGAGTGATCGGGGTTGGCACCATGGGCAAGCAGCATGCCCGCAATATCCGCTGCCTGATCCCGGAAGCAAAATTGATCGCGGTAGCTGACACCGACTTGAAGCGCGCCCAACAGGTGGCCTCCGAACTGGAAATCGAGCACTTCTACAATACCGTCGAAGCCCTGGTCGAGCGCAAAGATATCCAGGCGGTTGTGATCGCGACCCCGGCGAAGTTCCATGGCTCTGCGATTCGGGTGTGCGCGCAGGCGGGCAAGGACATTTTCTGTGAGAAGCCGTTCACTCTCACCGTTGAAGAAGCTGACCAGATGCTGGACGACACGAGCAACGCGGGAGTGCGAGTCCAGGTCGGGCACGTGCGGCGCTACGACCCTCCCAACGTGCGAGCCAAGCAGCGAATCGAGGCCGGCGAGATCGGCGATCCCGTAATTTTCAAGTCGCTCGCCCGCGATCCCTCGCCTCCGCCGGTCAGTTACATGGCCAGCGGCGTCAACGGAATGTTTTTTCAGGATTCAACGGTCCACGAGTTCGACCTGGGCCGCTGGCTGATGAACGACGAGATCGCTGAAATCCACGCCTATGGCGGGGTTCTTGTCTACCCGGAGATGGCACAGTTTAACGATATCGACAGTGCCATTCTCAACCTGAAGTTTTCCCGGGGAACGCTCGGCGCGGTCGAGAACTACATGCAATCCGGATACGGGTACGACATCCGTACCGAGATCGTCGGTTCGAAAGGCACGATTATCACCGGGTATCTGCAGCACACCGCCGAGCTGGTGCTAACGGCCAATGGCGCCAGAACCGATGTGGTCGAACACTTCCTGGCGCGCTTCAAGGATGGCTACCTCAACGAAATGCACGACTTCGTGCAAACGATCCTCGCGGACAAGGACCCCAAGGTCGACGCATTCGACGGCCGGCAGTCGGTGGCGGCGGCCGCGGCAGCGGAGCGGTCCTATCGGGAAGGTCGTCCGGTGGCCGTGCAGAATCGAACCCGAGCGTCCTGAGCGAAGCCTCGCGGCCGCTAATTGCTGGGCTTGGCCGGCGGGGTGGGACTCGCAGTAGGAATAATGAACTGCTTGATGTTGGCGCGGCTGCGTTTCAGTTCGTCCTGGCGAACTCGGGACAATTCCTGGTATCGAGTCAGTTCCTGCGTGGCCAACTCCAGTTGGTTCATCTCGCGATAGAGTTGCCCCAGCCGGTAATGTGCGATGTCAGACTTGGGATCCTCGCGGACAACCTCACGATATTCCTCAACTGCCTTCTGATTGAGTTTTCGTGCCGCATACAGACCGCCAAGTTCGAGGTGGGCGGCGGGGAAATCCGGCTGCTCCCGTACCGCCCTTTCCAGCAAAGCTTGCGGACGGTCCAGAGCAGCTTTCTCGCCCTTGGCAAATTCTGAGCGAAAGAGCCCGGCGCCATAACAAAATGCAAGCTCAGCGCTTTGCGGATGTGCGGCCGCCAGGCGATCAAGACGCGGCAGCAGAGATTCCCAATCGTTCGGTGCAAGAGAACTGAGCACGGTATTCCATGCCTGGAAGACGGCTGGGGAGTCGGGATCGATTTCAAGCGCCGTCGTGAAGGTATCTGCCGCCTGCCGATATTCACGTACTGCATAGTGGCTGAAAGCCAGCCCAAGATACTGCCGCGAAGATGATGGAAATTTCTGCGTGCCGACGCGGTAAACCTCAGCGGCAGGTCCAAACGTAAAGTGGGAGAGATACTCCATGCCCAGGTCGAAGTAATACTCTTCGTTGGTTGGATCAAGCTCTACGGCCCTCTGAAGGCTCTCGACCGCCTCCATATACTGGCCCGAGTTTTCCTCCAGGTTGCCTAGTGCGTTGTAGAGTTCCGCCGACGGATGGGAGACCAGTGCGCGGCGCAGCAGGTCGGTTGCAGCCGGCGATTTGCCAACGTTTTTGTAAGCCAGCGCGAGATTCAGGGTAGCGGCCGCATCCGAGGGATCGAGTTCCAACGCCTTCTCAAACGGCGGAATCGCTCGCTCATAAGCATCGTGTGATGCGTAAAGCTGGCCGAGTGCCAGATCCTGAGTGGCTGACAGATCCTCGGGCGGCGCCGGCACGTCTTCCCCGCCGGGAGACAGGCCTGCAGAGAGGGTCGCGCGCACCAACGCCAGATAAATCTCGTAAGAGCCTGGATCGATCTGGAAGGCCTGCCGATAGAATCGCGCGGCCGGTCCAAATTCATTTACGCCCTCGGCCACTACGCCGGACAACGAGTAGTACTTAACTGCCGATTCAGGTTCTTGAGGAGCAGACATCTGGTCCAAGACCTTCTTAGCTGCGGCCGGCTGTTTTGATTGCAGCAGAGCGTGGGCCCATTCATATCCAGTTTGAAAATCTCGGGGACGAACCTTCCACGCCTTTTGCAGATAGCTCGCGGCCTCATCATACTTTTGCAGAGCCGCAAGGGACGCTCCCAGCCCCAAAAGCGAGGTAAAATTCTCCGGCTCACGCACGTGGGCTTTGCGGAAGGAGGCCGCTGCGTCTTGATTGTGTCCCAGCTTGGCCTGTAGCACGCCCAGGTTGTTGTATCCCAGGGCCGCGTTCGGCGCGAGCCGGATCACGGTTCGAAAACTCTCTTCTGCCTCCTGGTCTCGTCCGAGTTCGCTGGCCGCAAGACCCTTGAGGTTGTAGAGGGAGGGATCCTGCGGACCTGCGCCGAGCGCAGCGTCGATCACCGCCAGCGCTTCCGCGCTGTTCCCCGCCTGGAACATTGCGAGCGCCTTCTCGAAGGTTGCGTGTCCATCGACCGCCTGAGGCGCAGCCGCGCTGCGGCCGCAGAGAAGGCAGACTACCAGCGCGATGAGACTCAGCAAAACAGACCGACCGGTGGCGCGATAACACACGTTCAAAACGATTCCTGGGAGATGATCCCTTTGCCTTCCTGGACGACCACGAGCCGATTCGCCGGCACGTGCTCCAGTGTTTCTTCCGGACCGCCTAGCCAGCGAATCCGCAGGCGTGCTTCTTTTGCAGCGCCCAGCCCGAAATGCAGCCGGAGGTCGCTTTGCGAGCAAAAACTTCCGCCGCTGCGAACTTCCTGCGCTAGCCGGTCCTCCGCCTCCACGACCACGCGCGTGCCAATCGCAGCGCGGTTGGTTTTCGTACCGATCAGCTTCACCAGCAGCCAGGAATTTGACGGTGGCGCCTGGTTGCGCAGCAACGAAGGATAATCGTTCAGATTGTTGATCACCAGATCCAGGCGTCCCGTATTGAAGATATCGCCACACGCTGCGCCGCGGCCGCACCGGGACTCGGCGAACGCTGGCCCCGAGCGGTCCGAGATATTCACAAAACGGTGGCCGTCTAGGTTGCGCAGTAGAATGGGCTTGCTCTCAGTCTTCGGGAGTTGGTGCTGCAGCCCGCTGCCTGGAGGATAGATGGACCCGCTGACAATCATAATGTCCGGGCGCCCGTCGTCATCGCTGTCGAAGAACAACGTGCCCCATTTCACCGAGGTGGTTTCACCCCCCAGCCCGGCGGGAACCGTGACGTCGGCC
>CAZILJ010000716.1:0-1715 GCA_964539915.1 uncultured Acidobacteriaceae bacterium
CCGCCTTTCGGACGCGGCGAAAGATCTTGCGCGCATTCCAGGGCACGTCCGAGTAACCTTCCACGCAAGATCCCGCACCCAGCTGAAGTGCGCCAGGTTTCGGGATGACGCCGCAATTTTATCCAAGCCGCGTAATCACCACGCCGTTCTTGACGTAAAACGTCTCCCTCTCCGTGATAAAAATAGAGGACTATGCCGACCACCGAACAATCCTTCTCCGCCGCCCTCGACCTAGCTTGGGTCCGTTCTCAATTCCCATCGCTCGCCCAAACGGTCAACGGACACCCTGCCGCTTTCCTCGACGGGCCCGGCGGAACACAGGTTCCGAAGCGTGTGATTGACGCCATCGCCGGCTACCTGGGACATGACAATGCCAATACCGGCGGAGCTTACGCGACCAGTCGCCGCACGGACGCGATGATCGCCGAAGCGCGCGCCGCCATGGCCGATTTCCTCAATTGTGGCGCCGACGAAGTTGCCTTCGGTCCGAACATGACGACCCTGACGTTCGCCATCTCGCGTGCGATCGGCCGCGATCTCAAACCGGGGGACGAAATCATGGTCACACGCCTCGATCACGACGCCAACGTGTCGCCCTGGCTTGCCATGGCCGAGGACCGGGGCATCGCAGTCCGCTGGGCGGAGATCCATGACGAAGACTGCACGCTCGACATTGCTGACCTCGCTTCCAAGATCAACTCCAAGACCAAGCTTGTCGCCGTGGGATACGCGTCCAATGCCGTCGGCACCATCAATCCGGTGAAGGAAATCGTCCGGCTCGCGCACGCCGCCGGCGCTCTCGCCTACGTCGACGCGGTGCACTACGGGCCGCACGGATTGATCGATGTTGCCACGCTCGATTGCGATTTTCTGGTGTGCTCGACTTACAAATTTTTTGGGCCCCACATGGGTGTGCTCTTCGGCAAGCGCGCGCACCTGCAGCGCCTGCATCCTTATAAGGTCCGGCCCAACACCAACGCGATTCCAAACTGCTGGGAGTGGGGAACTCTCAACCACGAGGGCATCGCCGGAATTGCCGCCTGTGTGGAGTATCTCGCAGAAGTCGGCCGGCGTTCTCGCCCCGAGGTCGCGACCCGGCGCGCCGCGATCGAAGCCGCCTATGAGGCCATCCACGAGCAGGAACGCGGCCTGTTCGAGCGCATGATCTCCGGCCTGCTCAGAATTCCCGACCTGAAGATTTACGGCATCACCGATCCCAAGCGGTTCCACGAGCGTTGCGCCACGCTCGCAGTGAGAATAGAACGTCACTCTCCTTTGCAGCTCGCCACCAAACTCGGCGAGCACGGCTTCTTTACCTGGGATGGCAATTACTACGCCTTGAACCTGACCGAGCATCTCGATGTCGAGAAGTCAGGCGGCTTCCTGCGCATCGGCCTGGTTCACTACAACACCGGGGAGGAAGTCGACCGCATGCTTGCGGTCTTGCGCGAAATTGTCGGATCGTAGCTCGCGGCTCGAATTACTTTTCGTGAGGAGAATGCCATGCTGCGAATCGTGGCCATCGCGTTGCTTTCTTTTGCCGCAGCCCTAATCACGGCCGCGCTCGTTGTTCCCTTAGAGGTTTCCCACAATTTTCTGCGCCAGTTTAGCTCCGCGCACGCGCGCATCGGGCACCCACATCGTGTTCAGATGGATCATCGCATCTCCTTTGAGCACATAAAAGGCATGGCCGAATGACCCAATCATGGCACGAT
>CAZILJ010000717.1:0-4172 GCA_964539915.1 uncultured Acidobacteriaceae bacterium
AATCGAGCCGCGAAGCGGCGAAAACAATGCAGCCCACGGCCGAAGCCGTAGGTTCACGAAGCGGGAAATTGAGCAAGCCCCGGAAGCGGGGAAACCGATGCCGCGACCCAGCCTCCGGCGCGACGGCCCGTTCTCGTTACCCGTCAGTCGGTTACGAATCCGTCGCAATAGATCTCTATTTTTCCTCCGCCTTCAACGGCTTATTCGGATATTCCACAGTTTTTCCGCAAACCAATTACACTGCTCTATTCAACTCAGCCGCTTTCTAGCTCACAATTCCTTCGGAGAGATCTGCTCCTGAAATGGCGAACCCTGGCGATTTTGCGTACACGGTAAAACAGCAGGCGGACATCGTCCGGATTGTGGGCGACTACATCAAGCTGAAAAAAGCCGGCGCGCAGAACTATTCGGGATTGTGTCCGTTTCACGGAGAGAAGACACCGTCGTTTTCGGTGCATGCCACGCGCCAGTTTTATCACTGCTTTGGGTGCGGCGTGTCTGGCGACGTGTTCAGCTTCGTGCAGAAGATCGAAAACATCACCTTCCCCGAGGCCGTGCGGATGGTGGCGCAAAAGCTGGGGATTGCGCTGCCCAAGGCCACCTATTCGACTCCCGGCGAAGCGAAGGAAGCGCGCCTGCGCGGCCAGTTGCTCGAGGTGCACGGGCGCGCCGCAGCTTTTTTTCAGGAATGCCTGCGGCGTCCAGAGGGAGCTCGGGCGCGGGAATACCTGGCCGGACGCGGTCTGGACCAGGAAATGATCGCTCGCTTCCGCATTGGATACGCGCCGGATTCCGGCTTCCTGCTGCGCGACCGGTTGAAGGATGAATTCAGCGAAGAGGTGCTGCGGGAAAGCGGCCTGTTTTCGTGGAAGCAAGATGGCGGACGTCAGGCGTCAGAGCTCGGGCCTCAGCCCAGCAGGTCCCTCGGCTCCGCCCGGGATGACGGGGGGGGCGGTGAAGAAAATGTGGCTGAGGCTGGCGGTCGCGGGCCGACGCCGGACGCCCGCCTTTCCGCGATGTACTCCAAGTTTCGCAACCGTGTGATGTTCCCCATCGCGAGCGAAGCCGGCAAAGTAATCGCATTCACCGGGCGCACGCTGGCCACCGATGAGAAATCCGGGCCGAAATATTTGAATTCTCCCGAGACAGCGATCTACTCCAAAGGCCGCGTGTTATTCAATCTCGATCTGGCCAAGGAGTGGGTGAAAAAGTTCGACTACGCGATCCTGGTCGAGGGGCAAATGGACTGCATCTCGGTCTACGCCGCCGGATTTCACAACGTGATCGCCAGTTCGGGGACGGCATTCACCGAACTGCAGGCCAAGCTGCTGGGACGTTTCAGCAAAAATGCGGTGGTCAACTTCGATCCCGATACGGCCGGAGCCAAGGCCACGGAGCGCACGCTGGGATTGCTCGTCGAAGAAGAATTTCAGATCAAGGTGCTCACCCTCGAACAAGGTTTCGATCCCGACCTCTATATCCGGCGCAAGGGCAAAGAAGCGTACGGCGAGGCCCTGCGGCACTCGCAGAAATATTTTGATTACCTCATCGAGCGGGCGCGGGCTCAATTCCCCGTGCGCAGCGCTGAGGGCAAGGTGAAGGCCGTGAATTATCTGTTGCCCCACATCCAGCGCGTGCCAAGCCGCATCGTCCGCGACGAACTGGCGCACGAGATCGCCCAGAAGTTGGGTATCGATTCCGCGGTGTTGCGGCAGGAGTTGCGTCACGCGGCGGGAACGCGCGCGGCTTCTGCTGTCAAAGCACCGGCGGAGGCGCAGGTGACCGATGCGGAGAGAGTTCTGATTCGCGCGCTGGCTTCGGTGCACCAGATGCAACCCGGCGAGGAGCATCCCTCCGCTCGCGACGGCGCTGAGGAACAGTTCGATCCGGCGCGGCAGGCGCGTTTTGTGCTGCAGAACGAGGCGCTGCATCGCGGTCTTGCGACGGAATCTCTAGCCGAATCGTTGCTCAAGGTGGGCCGCGAATTTGCTGATGTTCTTGAGGCGCCACCCACCGAGAGTGATCGTCGGATGCTGGCGCTGATCTTGCTAAAAGAAGACGAAGAACTAACCGCCGAGGTGCTGGAAGCCGCGGTACGAGCCTTGCGCCGCATTCATCTGCGCCGGCGGCAGGAGGAGGTTCAGCAGGAACTCAAGAAGCCCGGCTTGGCGAATGATCGAGACCGCCTCAAGGAGCTGCTGACGGAACTGGAACGCGTCAGCCGAGCGCTGCGAGACCCGAGCCTGGCGGAAGAAGGGCTGCGGCCAGCCGGCGAAAGGACGAAAAGCGCTTGAAACAAAAAGCCGCCCGCAACCATCTAAGTATTTAAGGAAATTGAAGATATTGGTGGCTGCTGGATTAAGACGGGCAACCGATAGACGATGCGGCACTTATGTGCTAAACTCTGTAAGTTTGTGCAATACGCACAGCCCCGCAAAACCCACAACCCCACCTTTTGAAGGTAATGTATCACACGCTCCTGTGGAGCGGAATTAAGAAGTTTAAGGACACACCTTTTGGCTCTTGACGACAAGTTCGACGACATAAAAAAGCTGATCGATACGGGCAAAGAGAAGGGATATCTCACCTACGATCAGGTCAATGACCTGATCCCGCACGACGTGCACAGTCCCGAAGACCTGGATGATCTGCTGACCACCATCGGTACGCAGGGAATCGACGTGCTGGAAGGCCCCAAATTGCCTACCGCCGCACTCGACAAAAAATTCGACGAATCCGAGGAGGGCGAGGACGTTGAACTCGACCTGACCCCCGGAGCTCTGGAAAAAACCAACGACCCCGTCCGCATGTATTTGCGCGAGATGGGAACGGTGCCGCTGCTCACACGCGAAGGCGAAGTAGAAATCGCCAAGCGAATTGAGCGCGGATAATTGCGCGTGCTCAAGGCCGTGTCGCGATCGCCCATCGTGATTCGCGAATTGCTGGCAATGGGCGAAGACCTCAAGAAAGGCGTGCGCTCGATCAAGGAAGTCGTGACCTTCGATGAGGAAGAGATCACCGACGAGATCCTGCAGAATCGTCTGAATGAGTTCACCGGCAAGATCGACGACATGGCCAAGCTCTACAAAAAGGCCAGTCTGCTCGAGGAGAAGTACCAGGAAGTTTCGAAGACGAAGAAGCCGAAGGACCACCGGCGGGCGCGTCGCAAGCTGGCGCGTGGCGTCGTTGCGGTGTCGCAGGCGGTGCGCAAACTCGGTTTCACCAATGCCGAACGCAAGCGGCTGATTGAACGCCTGAACAAGACAGTCGACGGCATGCGTTCGCTCGACCGCCAGACGCAGAATCTCGAGCGCAAAGCCGACGCCACTCGCAGCGAAGAGCAGAAGAAGGAATATCGGCGGCAAGCGCGCGCGCTTCGCGGCGAAGTCGAAAAGCTGGAACTCGAAACCGGCGTGTCGTTTCCGGAGCTCAAGCGCACACAGCGCGAAATCATCCAGGGCGACATGGATGCGGAGCAGGCCAAGCGCGAGTTGATTGAGGCCAACCTCCGCCTGGTGGTTTCGATTGCCAAGAAATACACCAACCGCGGACTGCAGTTCCTCGACCTGATTCAGGAAGGCAACATCGGCCTGATGAAAGCCGTGGATAAATTCGAATACCGCCGGGGCTACAAGTTTTCGACCTATGCCACGTGGTGGATTCGGCAGGCCATCACCCGCGCGATCGCCGATCAGGCGCGCACGATCCGCATTCCGGTGCACATGATCGAAACCATCAACAAGCTGATCCGCACTTCGCGGCAGCTGGTGCAGGAACTGGGACGCGAACCGACGTCGGAAGAAATCGCCAAGCGCATGGACATTCCGGTGGCCAAGGTGCGCAAAGTGCTCAAGATCGCACAGGAACCAATCTCCCTCGAAACGCCGATCGGCGAAGAGGAAGATTCGCATCTGGGCGACTTCATTGAGGACCGCGCCGTAGTTTCACCCGCCGAAGCCGTGATCAACGTCAACTTGAAAGACCAGACTTCGCAAGTGCTGCGCACGCTCACTCCTCGCGAAGAAAAGGTCATCAAGATGCGCTTTGGTCTCGAGGACGGCAGCGAGCACACGCTCGAAGAAGTCGGCCAGTCGTTCGCGGTCACGCGCGAACGTATCCGGCAGATCGAGGCAAAGGCGCTGCGAAAGCTAAGGCATCCATCGCGCTCGCGG
>CAZILJ010000718.1:0-6448 GCA_964539915.1 uncultured Acidobacteriaceae bacterium
CGGTCAGCATGCAGTGCAGCATCATGATGCCGCCGATGATGTAGAGATACCAGCTCAACAGGTTGATGCGCGGGAAAGCCAAGTCTTTGGCGCCGATCATCATGGGTACGAGGAAGTTGCCCAGCACGGCGGGAATGGACGGGATGAGAAAGAAGAAAACCATGACCATGCCATGCATGGTGAAGAGTTTGTTGTAGGTGTCGGCCTGTACCAGGTCGCTGGCGGGGGTGAGCAGTTCGAGCCGGATGAGCAGAGCGAAGAAGCCGCCGATGAAAAAAAAGAACGTGATGGAGATGAGGTAGAGAAGCGCAATGCGCTTGTGGTCGGTGGTGAACAGCCACGAGCCGACGCCGTACTCCTTGTTGAGATAATTTTCCCGCTCAACGGGTTGAATGGTTGCCGTAGCCATACTCATTGCACCTGACTTCCTGCGGCCCTGGAATTATCTTGCTGCGTGGCAGCCGCCGTCCTGGTCGAAGTTGCGACGGGTTGCGAGAGCGATTTCACGTACGCCACTAATGCGTTCAGTTGCTCTTCGCTCACGAGTCCCTGAAACGTGGGCATGACTGGCTTGAACCCGCTCACGACCTTGGAGCCGGGGTCGAGAATGGATTCGCGAATGTAATTTTCGTCGGCGGTTATGGTGCGCCCGTCTTCGAGGTGCACGGGCTTGCCGAAAATCCCCTCGAGATTCGGGCCGCGGCCTGGCGTGTCGGCGCGATGGCAGGTGACGCACCCGAGCTCGGCGAAGATCTTCTCACCCGAGGCGGAGAGCGGGCCCGCCGGACTGCCGCTCATCCAGGCTTCGAATTGTGCTGGCTCCATCACGATGATGGAACCGATCATGCCGGAGTGCTGCGTGCCGCAATATTCGGCACAGAACAGATGGTAGGTTCCGGGCTTGGTAGCTCGGAACCAGGCGAGGGTGTAGCGGCCCGGGAGCACATCCTGCTTCATGCGGAATGCTGGAATGAAGAAGCTGTGGATTACATCCTGCGACGTCATGATGAGCTTCACGTCGCGGCCAACAGGAACATGCAGTTCGTTGATTTCGCGCTGGCCCTCGGAGTGTTCGAGCTTCCACATCCATTGCTTGGCGACGACGTAGACTTCGGTGGAATCGCGGGGTGGCGTGCGGCTTTTGAAAAAGACGACCGCGCCCCAGACGAAAATGACCATGAAAACCATGAACGGGACAACGGACCAGGTCAACTCGAGTGGCGTAGATCCTTCAATTTGCTCGGCAAGAACACCACGTCGGTGGCGATAGCGCGCAGCAAAGTAAAGCAGGGCGGAGAAGATGAGCAGCGACATCAAGCCCGAGACAATGAGCAGGAAGATGAACAGGGCATCGACGTTGCCCGCCGCGGCAGAGGCCCTATCGGGCCATAGTGGAAAGTTATCGAACATATCTTGCTGGTCCAGACCCTGCTTGCCCCGGTCCGACTTGACCCGGTTTTGACTCCAAGGTTCTTCGCGGCGGCGCGAGTTTCTCCAATCGAAAAAGGATGAACAGGAGCAGGCCCAGCATGAGGATGGTGAGTCCGGCTCCGAGGCGCAAAATGTTGCTGACGATCGCGCCGTATTTTCCGGTGGCGGGATCGTAGTGATAGCAATAGAGCAGTACCTGATCGACGGCGTTGCCGATCCTGCCTTGCGAGGCCTCGACCAATCCCATACGAAGATCTTTCGGCGGATAATCGACGCCGTAGAAATATCGCGAGATGCGGCCTTGCGGGGTCAGGACCATGAGGGCGGTGGCGTGCGCGTACTGATTAATTTTGGGATCGTATTGATATTGAAAACCGACGGCCTTGGTGAGCGCGTTGATTGACTCGGCCGGGCCGGTCAGGAAATGCCAGCCGGAAGCGGCGCTGGCGCGGCCGTAGCGCTTGAGGTAGTCCTGCTTCTTGGCGGCGGCGATGGCGGGCGTCTCGTTGGGATTGAAGCTCACGGTGAGCACGTCGAATTCGTTGCCAATGTCGAACTTCACCATCTTCATGGATCCGGTCAGGCCCGATAAGACTTCGCCGCACAGCATGGTGCAGTTGTAGTAGACCAGGTTCAAAATTAACGGCTTCTTGCCGAAGTAGTCGCCCAGTTTGACGGTGCGGCCGGAGTCGTCCACGAAAGTGAGATCGGGAGGCACTTGGCCATCAAGATGCTGCTCGATGCCGACGTTCTGCAAATACGGCGGGCGGATGTTCGACGGGGGCGACATGATCCCTTTGGTCATCGCCTGGGATGTGGCGCGGGGGGCCGCTGCCAGGATGGCGGCTCCGATGAGGAATAGGGGAAGCAGGAGAGTTCGCCGGCGTCTGCGGGCGGCGGCGGATCGCGCCGTCGAGCGTTGCTCGACCGGACCGCCGGAAGCAGCTGTCCCCGCATTACTTTTTACTGGCGGATTGTGGTAGTGATGCTTCACTTCTTGCTTTCCTTCTTCTTTTCCGTCGGCTTCTCCGGCTGAGACTTCGAAGACTGATCTGCGGATGCTTCGCCGCTTGTACTCGGGGCGCGGACGGGAAGGCCGCGCTCGACGAGCAAGTCCATGGCCCGGTCGATCGGAATACGGACGGTTCCAGCCTTCTGATCGACCCAATCGTAGCTATTCAGAGTCTGTGCTTCGTCGGTGCGGATCTTATCGAGTTGACCGCGCTCGTCGACTTCCAGTTGTGGGCTGGGGAAATTTTGCTTCAGATAATCTTTGTAATCCGCCGACAGTTTGCGCGTGTCTTTCGGGGCGTTGGTGACGAGCGGGCTGACCGGCGCCTGTTGCGATTCGGACCGCTTTTCGAGAAACGAATACAAACCGTCGACCACAAAGTGCGTGAGGAGTCCGGCGAGGACAAGGCCTGCCAGGAAATATAGAACACCGGAGACGCCGATGTCGCTGCGTTCGTATCCGCCGTTGCCGGTCGATTTCACGGGATGGATTTCGTTGCTCATGCTCTGTCAGTCATTCTGGGTCAATCATTCTTTGTTAGTCATTCTTTGTTAGTCATTCCTTGTGAACCATGCTTTCTCGATCATGCGCTTTCCGGGTGATGATGTTGCGGGTGCAGCACTTCTCCGGCGGACGGATCGTAGAGCGGCAACAAGGGCAGCGAGCCCAGATTGCGGAAGAAGTAAGCCAGCCAGAAGCCGCCGATCGCAATCGGCACAACGATGTCAGCGACAGTCACCTGGAACGTCGTGGAGAAATTCGGCTCGATGATCCAGAACAAGTCCAGGTAACGCATCAGCATGAGCCAAACCGCCAACCAGACCAACTTGCGGATGTTGCGCTTGAACGGCCGGGACAACAAAGTCCCGAACGGGATGGCGAAGTGGAAGATGACGATGAACAAGCCGACGTATCCCCAGCCTCCGTTCAAACGCCGCATGTAATACGTGATCTCCGAAGGCAAGTTTCCTGCCCAGATGATGAGCCACTGCGAATAGTTGAAGTACGCCCAGACCATCACGAAGGTCAGCATCCATTTACCGTGATCGTGAACGAAGTCAGGACTCAACATCTCGGACATCGGCTTGTAATTGAAGAGGATGCGCTCGACAACCACGGCGAAGCACATGGCGGAGAGGACTTCGCCGATGAGGATGACGAGTCCGAAGATGGTGGAGATCCAGCTGGGATCAAGCGACATGACCCAGTCGATGGCAGCGAAAGAAATGGTGAATCCGTAGAGGATGAGGCCCGGGCCGGCGACGGCTTTGAAGCGCTCGGTGTTGTCAGGAGCGCCGGCACGGTCGGTTTGCCTCGACCAGTGCGAGAGCAAATAGGAGAGCAGGTTCCAGATGGCGAAGTAGAAGATGGCGCGAATGACGAAGCCATTCGTGGTGAGATAGGTTTTGGTGATGTCTTTGAGATGCTCGCTCAGGTGCTTGTCGGCGATCTGGTCGAGCGGCTGCGCCCATATGTAGAGCTTGTGCATTCCTAGAATGATGGGAATGAACAGGAGCGCCAGCAGCGGCTGTGTGCGCATCGCGGCACCCAGTATTCTGCGGATGACCATGCCCCAACCGCCGCCGGTCAGGTGGCGAATCATGAGGATCGCCATTGAACCCAGGGAGACGCCCAGCCAGCACATGAATCCGAGGAGGTAGGCGCGGAAGAACTGCTCCGGGCGAAGGAATGCGAGGATCAGCGCTATCAGGCCGAAGACGACGCCGACAATCAACGACCGCTGCCCGATCGTTTTCACGATCGGAGGTGCGGTGAGATCGAGTTGTTTCACGGCCGGCGCGCTCATTTCTGTTCCTCTGCTTGCGAATTATTCTCGGGCAAAACGGCCGGGAGGCTAGCCCCCGTGCCGGGCTCGCGGAATTTCAGCGGCTCGGAAGGTATCTTCTGCGCAGCGGGCACGTCAGCCCTGGTCGCGTTCTGGCTCAACTGGAGTGCGCGAACGTAGGCGACGATGTCCCAGCGATCCTGCGGTGGAATCTGCGAGGCGTAGTCGGGCATGACGCCGAAACCTTCGCTGATAATGTCGTAGAAATATCCCAGGGGAGCCTTCTCGAGGCGCGCGATGTGGAATGAGGGCGGCTGTTTCGAGAATCCGCGAGAGGTCACGAAACCGTTGCCATCTCCGAGGCGCGAGTGGCAGGGGGCGCAGAAAATGTTGAAGCGCTCCTCGCCGCGCAGCAGGACTTCTTTCGTGACGGGAAACGGCATCGCGTCGCCAGGATTGCCGCCAATCTTGCCGGTATAAAAATAGGAGTCTTCGTGGAGCTGTCCGCGGGCGACCGTGCCCTCGACCGGCGGGCGCGCGGAGCGCTGGTCGGAGAAGAAGTCGCTGCGGGAGAGCGGGTTCTGGCGCGGCTGCACGTGCATGTCGATGCGGCAGGCGGAGAGGAGCGCGATGGCCGCGAGCAGCGCGCCCAAGGAACCTGCCCTCGCGAAAACCCAGGCTTCAGGCGTTCGTGGAATCCCACCCTTGCGCATCCAGCGCGCAAGGATGGGGCACCCGGTTTTTCCTAACACCGAAAGTTTTCCGAGGGAGGCCATATTAGCTGGGCACCTCCGAGATGGAGCGTGGAGAGAGGCGCTCGAGGAACGCACGGGTTGTTGCGGGGTCGTACTTTTTGTCGGATGAGAACACGATCAGGAAGAAGCAATCTTTGGAGGCGAGAGCGAAGCGCGCGACGTTGAAGACCGGGTGATAGGGCATGGGCAGCCCGTTGAGGGCAAGCATGCCGAAGACGGCTGAGATTCCGGCAAAAAGAATCGTCATTTCGAACGTGATGACGATAAACGCGGGCCAGGAATGCGCAGGCTTGCCGCCGATGTTCAATGGATAGTCGACGGCGGACATCCAGTACTGCATGATGTAGCCGGTCAGGCCGCCGATGATGCCGCCGATCAGCACGACCAAGGGAACTTCGTCACGATGGAAACCGATTTCTTCAGCCAGCCCTTCGATGGGAAATGGGCTGTAGGCGTCGATCTTCCGATAGCCTGCCTGATGCGTCGCGTGCGCCGCGTCGACCAGTGCCTGCGCCGAATCGAACTCCGCCATAACGCCGTAGATAGGATCACGTTTCATGCCGTTATTCCTTCACCTCCGCTTCCGGCAGGAGGGTGCGCATTTCAAAGATCGAAATCGCCGGCAGAAGACGCAGGAACAGGAACATGGCGGCAAGGAACATGCCGATGGTACCGATGTACGTCATCCAGTCCCAGCGCGTGGGATAGTACATGCCCCAAGAGGATGTCAGGAAATCGCGCTGCAAACTGACGACGACGATGATGAAGCGTTCCAGCCACATGCCGATGAGGATGACACCCGAGATGAAGAAAAGCGCGATCGGGCTGGTGCGAAGCTTGCGAATCCACAGAACCTGCGGAATGAAAATGTTACAGATCAGCAGCATCCAGTACGGGACTGCATACGGACCATGGAGGCGATTCCAGATCGTGAAGGCGTCATAACGGTCGCCGCTGTACCAACCCATGAATGCCTCGATGCCGTACCCGTAGGCGACGATCAATCCTGTCGCCAGCATGACCTTGGCCGAGTTCTGCAGGTGACGTTCGGTGATGAAATCTTCGAGGCCATAGATTTTGCGGATGGGGATGGCCAGCATCAACACCATGGCGAAGCCGGAGTAAATCGCGCCGGCGACGAAATAGGGCGGGAAGATGGTGGTGTGCCATCCGGGGACGATGCCGACGGCGAAGTCGAAGCTGACTACCGTGTGAACCGAGAGGACCAGGGGCGTCGCAAGACCAGCCAGCAGCAGATAGGCAGTCTCGTAGCGATGCCAGTGGCGGGCCGATCCGCGCCATCCCAGGGAGAGCATGCCGTAAACGATTTTGAGCGGCCGTTTGTCGCTGCGGTCGCGCAGTGTCGCGAAATCGGGGATCAGACCCATGAACCAGAACAACGCGGAAATGGTCGCGTAGGTAGAGACGGCGAAAACGTCCCAGATCAGCGGACTGCGGAATTGC
>CAZILJ010000719.1:0-5010 GCA_964539915.1 uncultured Acidobacteriaceae bacterium
ATTCAGCACTGCGAATGAAACGCATTTGTTGAAGGGGGGACTTTATCCCCGCGGCCCCGCGTGCCACCCCTGTCGATCTACTCCAGGTCTCTCCAGTTCGGGCCCACGCCCATCTCCACCTGAAGTGGCACGGCGAGCGCATGCACGTTCTCCATGTGCTCCCGCACCAGCGGTTTCATAACCTCGACTTCGTTCTCCGGAACCTCGAACACCAACTCGTCATGCACCTGCAGCGTCATCCTGGATTTGAGTCCGCGCTGGCGTAAAGCCGCATCGATCCGAATCATCGCAATCTTGATCAGATCGGCCGCTGTGCCTTGCAGAGGCGTGTTCACCGCGGTTCGCTCGGCGAATCCGCGCTGGTTCGCGTTCTTGCTATTGATGTCGGGAATCGGACGAACGCGCCCGAACAGCGTTTTCACCTTCATGTCGCGCCGCGCCTCTTCCAACGTCCGGTCAATGAAGGCGCGCACGCCGCTGTATTTTTCAAAGTAGGCAGCGATGAATTGCTTGGCTTCGCCGGGTTCGATGCCAAGGTTTTGCGAAAGTCCGAACGCCGAGAGCCCGTACACGATGCCGAAGTTCACCACCTTCGCCTGACGGCGGTGGTCCGCCGTCACCATCAGTGGCGGCACGCCGAACACTTGCGAAGCCGTTAGCGTATGAACATCGTCGCCGCGCCGGTAGGCTTCCACCAGCAGGGAATCGTGCGAAAAATGCGCCAGCAGCCGCAACTCGATCTGCGAATAGTCGGCGGTTAACAGCACGTGACCGGGCTCCGCGATGAAGGCGGCACGGATTCCCCGTCCGAGTTCGGTGCGAATGGGAATGTTCTGCAAGTTCGGATTCGCGGAAGACAGCCGTCCGGTAGCGGTTCCTGTCTGCCCGAACGTCGTGTGCAATCGCCGGCTCGCGGGACTGATGAGCGCGGGCAGCGCGTCCACATACGTAGACTTCAGCTTGGTCAGCTGGCGATAGTCCAGCACCATCCGCGCGATGGGATGATTTTCGGCCAACTCCTCGAGGACGTCGACCGCGGTCGAGATCGTGCGCCCCTTGCCATATTTCACAGGCTTCGGCAGGTTCATGCGGTTGAAGAGCACGTCGCCTAGCTGCTTTGGTGAGCCAACATTGAACTCCATTCCAGCGACTTCGTAAATCTCCTTCGCCTGGGACGCGATCGCGCGCTCTAGTTCGCTCGACATTTGCGAAAGAGCCGCAGTGTCAATCTTCACTCCGGCCTGCTCCATCCGCGCCAGCACTGGAACCAGAGGCAGATCCATTTCCTCGTAGAGCTTGGCCAGCCCCGCCTTCTCCACCTCGCTGCGCAACGCGCCAGCCAGCCGTCCGGCAATATCGGCAGACTCGGCTAGTTCCTCGGCGAGCTTCAAATTGAAGCGCCGCAGCGCAACCTCCGCCAGCCGGTGCGACGAATACGTCGGATCGAGCAGGTATGAATACAGCATCGGATCGTGTCGAACGCCCGCAATCGTGATCCCGTCCGAACTCAGCGCGTGAATTGCAGACTTGTAATCGTGAAGCACTTTGGGCACGTCAGGGTCCATCAGCGCGGCTCGCAGTTTTTCACCCGCACCCCCGGAGTCGAGTCTTACGATCATCGCCGATCCCGCCCCAGCCGAGATGGCGACTCGGCGTGCCGTAGGCTCGGGCAACGAGGACGATCTGCCGATCGATTCTCCTAACGCTCCGCCCATCCCCCCCATGAACGACATTTGCGTGTCCGGTGCTTCTTCCTCTTTCTCTTCTTCCTCTGGCGCGGCTGCAGATTCTGCCTGCTCGACCGCCACCGCCAGCGCGCCCCCAGCAGCGACTGCACCGAGCACGCCCTCGAGGTCCACGGCCGATCTCGCCTCCGTGTAGTGGGTGCCGCTCACTTCGACCACTGGCAGCAGCTCTTTCAACAGCGAGGTAAATTCGAGCTCGGTGAAAAGCGACCGCAACGCGTCGACGTCCGGCTCTCCGGCGCGCATCGATTTCACATCCAGCTCGATCGGAACATTCGTATCGATGGTCGCCAGGCTCTTGCTGAACAGAATCGTGTCGCGATTGTTCAAAAGCGACTCGCGGTAAGTCTTCCTCTCGACTTCCGCGGCCCGCTCCAGCGCCTGCTCGACCGTTCCAAAACGCTTGATGATTTCGACGGAACCTTTGTCGCCGATTCCCGGAGCCCCCGGAATGTTATCGATGGGGTCGCCTCGCAGCGCCATCACATCAATGACGCGCTCGGGAGGCACTCCGAGAATTTCCTCTACTTTCGCGGCATCGCAAATCAGGTTGTCTTTCGGCGGATTCAGAATCTGCACTTTGTCGTTCACCAGCTGCATCATGTCCTTGTCGCTGGAAACCACATACACCGGATGGGCGGCTTCGGCGGCTTTCCGCGCAAGAGTGCCAATCACGTCATCCGCCTCGAATCGCACTACCTCCAGAATCGGAATCCGGTACGCCTCGAGCGCTCGTCGGATGTAGGGGACCTGCTGCGCCAGATCTTCCGGCATGGCCACACGGTTCGCTTTATACCCCTTGTACTCCACTTCCGCGAAGGTCTGCGTCTTGATGTCGAATTTGCGAATGCTGGTCACCGCGTCCGCCTGCTCGTCGCGGAATGTAGGCCCGGCAACGTCAAACACCGCGGCCAGATACTCCGGGGAAAAATCCTCGCGCAGTTTTCGCAACATATTTACGAAAACGTAAATTGCCGCGGTCGGCAGCCCGGTCTTGGTCGACATCGGACGCTGCCGCGCCATCGCATGATAGGCGCGGAAGATAAACGACATGGTGTCGATGAGGTAGACGCGTCCCTTGCTGCCGCCTTCCGAGCGATTCGACAAGGTAGGCGGTCGAGACGATCCTCCGGCAGCGGCTTGGCCGTTCGAAGGTGCCGCTGGCGGGGTGGGAACCGATGATTTCTTACGCGGGGGCAATCTGCTTAGTGTAGCAGCAGAAAAAGCAGCTAGAAATCGACCCGAAAGTTCGCTTCCACCGTCTTGCTGCTCTTATTGCCCTCGGGATTGCGGAAGATCAGGTAATACTTTACGGGGTGATTCAGCGAAGCGGGGAGATCGAAATTCACCGCCTGATTGTGAGACGCCTCCACGGAGAAGAGAGCCTCGCTCGGACGATTGCTGCCAAAGTCGCCGTTTTGCGCCTCGTTCAAGATGAGCAAATCGATGTTGGCGGTATCGTCGGACGCTCCGTGCACTTTGCCCGCGAACGATTCGAAGATCCCGTGGAGATGCGGCTGGACGGCGTGCGCCGGAATTTCAAAGGGAAATGCGGCAGAAGCTTTCAGGACGAAAGTCTTCTGTAGAACGCTCTGGGTTGTGCCTATGCCGACCGGCACGGGCGCCGCAACACGCTCGGACGGCTCGACTGTGCTCAGGGGCGGGGGCGACTGCTTGGTGCAGGCTAGGTCGAGCAAGAGAAGCACTGAGCACAGAGCTGGAAAATGTCTGTGACGGCGCATGAGGAATCACTGCCCCACAGTCTTTCCGAACATGGTGTTGAAGTGGAGCTGAATCTCCCCGCACGTCCCCTGCTCCGGCGAGTACACCACGCAAGTATCGAACGGGCGCGAATAAACATGCAGGCTGACGGCACGCTCGTTGAATTCTGCAGGATTCACCACCCGATGGACCGGATCGGCCGGATCGACCGCGCACGGCTGCGAGACATTCATCTCGACCGTGTTGCTCGGTTCCAGAAGGCAATGCCCACCCTTCAGGTCCTGATTAACGAGGTGAAAGTTCTCCACCTGCAAACGCCCGATCGGAACCGCCATCCAGCAATTCTGGTCACGATGGTTGTGCATCGAACTCGCCTGCCCGATCTCCCAGCAGATCGCCATCAATTCGTAAAGCGAAGTCCGGTCGATCAGATTTCGCGTATAGTGTTGCCGGTTCCATGTCAGATAAGGACCCAACGACTCAGCACTGGCCGGCGTCTCCTCGAGGAATCGCCGAATCGTCTCAGTGCGGGCAAAAGCAGCTTCGGGAAACTTGCGCAGCCCTGCGACGAAAGTTTCTATGGAAACGGCCTTTACTGCGGTGCTCATAATGCGCTCCGAAAATTGAGTATAGCGCACCGAATTGAGCGGCACCGGCCGTTCTGCGGGTTGCGAAAAGGTCCGATCGCGGAGGTCCCAGTGGAACCGGGGACCCTTCAAGGTTCAGGTGAACCTGCACTAATCTCACAATGAATTGGGGTTCGGCCCAAGCGGCCGTCTCGCGGACGCTTCCCAGTGTGCTACAGCTGCGTTCCCGCTCCCAAAATCTCTTTACTTTCCCGGTGAGCCACTTCTGGATGCGCCGCTTTCTAGCGCCGCCGCAAGTCCCCCGGGAGTTCCGATCGCAACAGCCACAACCCCGCCGCCACTGCTGCAGCCCAGGTCACCGAAACCAGCGCGAGCCGCGTGAGGTCCGCTACGCGGCTTCCCTGGCCGGAGATCCCAAAGGGCACGACTTTTGCCACCTCAAAGCTGATCCCGCCCGCAACCGCCGCCGCCACTGCCGCCTTCCCCAACTCCCGCCATCGCAATTCGCTGAGTGACACCAGTCTTTTGTAGTGCAGCAGAACGGCCAGAGTCAGAAGATTCAACGCAATCCCTATATCCGAGGCCCACGCCAGCCCGAGCACACCGAATACACGAAACAATATCGAATACACCGGCAGAGATGCGGCGGTAATGACCGTCACCGCCACCATGGGGGTCAGCGTGTCTCCGGCCGCGTAAAACGCGCGCGCATACAGACCTTGAGCCGACCACAGAGCCAGCGAGAGCGAGAACCAAAAGAAATAAATCGCACTGGTCTGCGCATCCTCGAAAATAAACTTGCCCCGCCGGTACACCAAGTCAATCAGCGGAAGCGCCGCCACCATCATCCATCCACTGGCAAGCAAAGAAGCTGCTGAGACCCTGTACACCGAATCGTTCACTGTGGTAGCGAATTCTTTCAGCTTCTTCTCGTTGAACAGCCTGGCGAAAAATGG
>CAZILJ010000720.1:0-3500 GCA_964539915.1 uncultured Acidobacteriaceae bacterium
TCGCTCTCCTCCATCTCAATCACGGCGATCCACTGCCCCTTGCGTTCTTCTGAAAACACAACTCGCCCGCCGAGAATCCGCGCCGCTGCAGCCGGCGGCAAATCGCGATGGAAGCCGAAGAACCTGCGCTTCAAGTCCTCCCAAACCTTCGAACGCTCCAGCAGCGGACGCGGAGGATCGTACTTCGTCGAAAACAGCAACGCGACCTGAAAGTGTGAGCGGAACTCCGCAGCGGAGAGAACCTCTTCCAGTGAAAAGTCTTCGGAGCGCACAACCTGCACCGGGCGGGTTATGTAACCGAGCCAGGGGCGGGTCAGTTCATCCGAAGCAGGCCAGGCTGTGAGTACGTGCGCCATCGGATAACGCGCTTCGAGAAAGTGCTCTCCATCCTGGTGAAGAAGGATGTAATCGCGATATGCGAGATTGTCTTCCGGCGAAAATCCATAAGGCGGATTCCAGAACCACGCGGTCACGAATGCAACCGCAACCACCACGACGGCTGCGACCCAGTACCGCAGCCGCCTGCGCAGGGTGGACACTCCGACGATGATTACCAGAGGCACAACTGGCAGCATGTAGCGCGCCAGAACCGCACCCCCGATCAACGCCATGGCGACTACATAAGCTGCAACCACCACGAGAAATATCATCTGCACCGGGATGGAGATGCGCGCTCGCTCGGTCCCGGAATCTTTCACGGGAGCAAGACGCATGGCTAGCAACATACCCAGCGTCAGCAACCACAAATGCAGATAGCCGAAGACCTGCCAAATGCGCAAGGCCAGGGCCAGCAGGAATCGCAAAGGACTGAGGGTTGCCGCGACGTTGTAGCGGAAAAACTCCGGATTGCCGAAGACGTATCCGGTCCGCGCGTAGTGATAGGCGTACCAAAGGGTCAGAGGAAATAGCGGGGCGATTAGCGGCAGTATGCGTCGTGTGAAGCGCGCTCCTGGTTCTCGATCCGCGGCGGCGCACCGCCCGAGCAGCGCATCCCACTTGGGTGCCACGAGGAGCAGAACTTCCCAGCCCGCCAAAGCTATCGGCGCGAGAATCGCAGTTTCTTTCGCGACAGTTGCCAGCGAAAACCAGATGGCGACAGCGAAAGGACGATCCTCGAGAGAAGCACACAGGCCCCAGAAGGTGAGTCCCGCCGCTGCCAGATCCACTTGAGCCAACGAACTCTGCGCGAAGAAAACCGGATATAGCGCCGTACACAGTGCGGAGGCTATCGCCACCTGCGTATTCGCAGCGCGCTGGGCAAGTCGAAAGACTCCGAGCAGCGAAAATGCAGCCACCATCAACAGGGCCGAGCGCGTCACCACGGGCGCGTAACCTACACACTTCCACCACAACGCAATCCAGGCCAACACCAGCGGGGGATGAGCATTCGATACCGTCGTGTGCGGAATCAGAGTTCCCGTCAGCAGGAGGTCGCGGGCAGCGGGAACGTAATATCCGGCTTCGTCCCAAAAATAAGGAAGCTGCAGCAACGGAACGTGCAGTAGAAAAACCGCAACGAAGATCACCGCGAACAAAACCGCCGGATGCGGACTGGAAGGGCGCATGGGAGCAGTCATTCTATCCGTGGAACTATTCCTAGAAACTCACCTTTTCTGGAAATGCAACTCGTAGAGGCGTTGTTTCGAACGTCTCTCTCGCCATTGTGGGCTATACGAACGCAGAGACGAAGCAAGTTGCTCGAAGGCGAGCCCCGGCTTTAGTGCACCGGTCCTTGCGGCCCCATGCGCGGGTCGAGCTTAATCTCTCCAAAAGCGCTCTCGTAACCACCCACGTTCTGCTGCAGAAGTCCCAGCAACGCCTTCGCCTGCTGCGGGCTGAGGTAAATTCCCTGGAAGTTCTTGATCTCAACCTGGCTCTCGGTCTGTTGCTGCAGGGTGCCGAAGACGAGAAAGAAATCCCAGATATTGACCCGCATCTGCACGCTGTTGGCATAGTTTTCGCGGTAGTCGGGGTCGTTCGTTAGCTTCACGTTGGGCTGCGTCGGGTTATTCATAGCCGGAAGTGTAAATGACTTTGTAGCCGGGGCGAAATGGCGCGATGGCCGAAGACTTTGAGAGCCTCAAGCCGTGGTGCATCTGACAAAAACTGTCAGCGACTTGATGGTTTGTGGCGTGCCAAAACCTTCCTTTTTCATGCTGGGACAACGACTTCAGTTTAGCTCCCTGCTGAAAACACAGGACTTACGGGTGTCCGGTCCGTTACTTTGGGAAGTACCGTGTGGTAGGGAAAGTGCGATAGAGTCTAAGTTGCTTCGTACACAACGGAGGCTGCGTGGCGATTATGACCCAAGACAAGAATCACGGGCTGACGGAAGAAATTGTCCTTCCTGAGAATCTCCTACCTTTGGAATCTGTGTTGGGCGAGGGTGTCTCGGCGATGGATCTGTGCATGGTTCTGGCCAAGATCTTTCGCGTGCAGTACACCGAAGTCGCGCTGTTGCGGCTGGAAGGTGGCCTGCTGCGTTTCGTATTTCCAGAATACCTGCGGACTACGGGCGCTATTCCGTTGTCCAGCAAAGCAGTGGCGGCGCACACCGCCTTGAGCAAGAAGGCGGAGATTTTCAACAACTTTGCCAGGGTGAAACACGCCAGTATCTTTGAGACCATCAAACCCAGCCCGGACGCTTCGGACGAAGCGGTGGCGCCTTCGCCAATTCAGAAGCTCATGTCAGTACCGATCATGAACCAGCAGTTGGTCGTCGTGGGCGTAATCCAGATTTCGCGCAAGGGGCTCGATTCGAAGTTGGCGCAAGATTTCAGCCGTGAAGACCTGCACGACCTCGAGCTGGTCGCAGGCCTGCTAGCTACCGCTCCCGCCTTGCTCTCCAGTTAACTTCTGCCGGGACGATGGCACCCAAACTCCACGGCAACTTATTTTGTCGTCTGTTCTTTTAAGTGAAGCCGTAGGTCTGTCCCCGTCATCTCGTTCGGCTCGTCGACACCAAGCATTCCCAGCAATGTCGGCGAAATATCACGCAGCGATCCGCCGGGCTTCAGCGTGAACTGCTTGGCATTTTCCTGGACGACGATAAACGGTACCGGGTTGGTCGTGTGCGCCGTGTGCGGGCCGCCCGTTGCAGGATCGACCATCATCTCCGCATTTCCGTGATCGGCGGTAATCAGCATCGCTCCGCCTTTGGCGCGCACAGCAGATTCAATGCGGCCGAGGCAGGCATCCACGACTTCGACGGCTTTCACCGTGGGTTCAATCTTACCGGAGTGGCCGACCATGTCTGCGTTCGCAAAGTTCACGATGATCACGTCGAACGTTCCTTCCTCCGTGGCCTTCACCACCGCGTCGGCAATCCCGGCCGCGCTCATCTCCGGCTTCAGGTCATACGTCGCAACCTTGGGCGACTGCACCATCACCCGCTCTTCCCCCGGAAATGGCGGCTCCACGCCGCCATTGAAAAAATACGTGACGTGCGCATACTTCTCGGTCTCGGCGACACGCAGGTTGCGGAGATTCATTTGCCCCAT
>CAZILJ010000721.1:0-3454 GCA_964539915.1 uncultured Acidobacteriaceae bacterium
AACCTGGCGGATGTGCGCCCCGGCAAACTTGGTGTGAGCGGTGGCGCTTTGGATCTCCATCACCCCCATGCCGCAAATAATGAGCACGAAGGTCAGGAGCAGCCAGTCAAAATCGCGGTATGAAACGTAGCGTGACATAAAACAGCTCTTAGCTTCTAGCTCTTAGCTCCTAGCTTTCCCTACTCTGGGCAATCCGCGAGTCTCTGGATTGACTGGCAATCATGGATGCATTCCAGGCGCAGAAGTCGCCAGCGCCAAGGGCTTCTTTGACAAATCAAGAACGAACCGTCCGCCGTTCAACGTTTCCTTATGTCCATCATGTCCATCGGAATCGGGGTCCGTCCAGAGACCGCCGATCTCTACTGTTCCGTTACTCTTGGGTTGCTCCACCATCTTCGTGGGCACGCGGCGTTGCTTGTCGACATAGGCCTTGATCACCTGCGTCGCCAGGCGCGCTGCCAGCCTGCCGTGCTCGCCACCCTGGAACAGGACACACACGACGATGTCCGGGTTGCGACGCGGGGTGAATCCGACGAACCATCCGTTCTGCGCTAGTTCTTCGCTGTTCTTGAACCTCGCGCGCGTGGCCAGCGAGACAATCTGTGCGGAACCTGTCTTGCCCGCAATGTCGATGCCTACGACATGAGCGGAGGGAGCTGTTCCCTCCGGCAGCAGAACTCTCGACATGGCGTCGGTGATGAGGTTCCATCCGTTGGGATCGATTGCAACGTTTTTCACTTCCGTGTAATGCTGGGCCTCGACATAGCCCTGTGGCATATCTGTGGGGTTGATGACGTGCGGCACGACCATGCGCCCGCCCATCGAAATCGCACTGATGGCGCGCAACAATTGCACCGGCGTAATGGCAACCGCACCCTGTCCGATACCCACGGAGATCGTTTCGCCCGCGAACCACTTCTGCTTGTAGTTGCGGATCTTCCACTCTTCCGAAGGCATGACCCCACTCACTTCGTTGGGCAGATCAATCCCGGTTTTTTGTCCAAGCCCCAGCATGGTGGCGTACTTCGCAATTCGATCAATGCCCAGTTTTTCCGCCAGCGTGTAGAAGAAAACGTCGCAGGACTGGTAGATCGCTTTTTCAAGCTCGACGGATCCGTGGCCACCTTTCACCCAGCAACCGAAGCGGCGACCGTAAAACTCCGCGCCACCGGTGCAATTCACATGCAAAGTCTGGGCAATTCCCTCCTGCCAGCCGGCAACCGACATAATGATCTTGAAGGTTGATCCGGGCGCAAGCTGCGCCTGAATCGCTTTGTTCAGCAGCGGTTTGTCGGGATCAGTGACCAGCTTGTTCCACTGATCGCGCGACACGTGCACCGCGAAATCGTTGGGATCAAAGGTCGGCCCACTCACCATCGCGAGGATCTCTCCGGTGCGCGGGTCCATCGCAACGATGGCTCCATTCTTCCCCGCCAGAGCCTCCTCGGCAGCAATTTGCAAATCAATATCAACCGTGAGCCTAAGTTGTTTGCCGGGGACAGCTTCAGTCTCGCCTAGCCGCCCTACTTCTCGGCCGTGACTGTCGACCAGAGCTTGACGCGAGCCGTTCTTGCCCATCAGCATCGTGTTGTACTGACGTTCGACTCCGGATATGCCGACGACATCGCCTGCGTTATACAGCTCGAACTGCGGCTGGTTCAGCATGTCTTCGCTGACTTCCCCGACATAGCCGATCAGGTGCGCCATGAATCCGTTACGCGGATACAGGCGGCGGTGCGCCATGATCGTATCCAGTTCCGGCAACTCATTGCGATGCGCTTCGATGAACTGCAGCTCGTCAGGAGTAATGTCTTCTTTCAGAAAAATCGGCTGGTATTGCGGCAGCGAAGCAAAGTGCCGGATGCGAGCCCGTACTTCGGTGGGATCGAGATGCAGTCCCTGGGCAATCAAATCCGCGTCGCCGACCAGGTCGCGGGAGGAATCACGCAGCAGCAGAGCGGAAAACGACGGATAGTTATCGACAATTGTGCGGCCTTCGCGATCAAGGATTCTGCCGCGAGGCGCGAGCACAGGCACATTACGAATGCGGTTTTTCTCGGCAGCCAGCGAGTAATAGTCGCTCTGCATCACCTGCAGGCGCCATAACCCATATGCGAGCACCAGGAAGATGCCGAGGATGAGGTACTGCGCCGCGGTAAGGCGTATCGCGGAAACTTTTTCGTCGCGGCCAAACATAATTAATTCCCAGCACCGAGTACCCAGTACCCAGTGGCTGTTGCCTGATGGATCTCACTGTGGCAGTTTTGGGTGAATCTCCCAGGGCGTAGCTTCATTGTAATGCCCGCGAAGAGAGTACGAACTACGGCGGGATGACGAAAGTCACGACCTCCGGCATCATTGGTCCGACAAAGGACTCTCGGCCCACGGTACCGCGTACCAGGTACTCGATACTTGTAACTGCGTTTCACGTTCTCTGCTTAAACTTGTCAAGCAAGAAGTACAGCATCACTCCGAGCACGGCGTTCGCCAAGGCCGCCAGCAGCCCGTGCGACCAACTCCAGGTCTGAGTCATATTGACCATTCCACGCGCCACCGTGAAGTAGACCGCGGCATGGACGAAATAAAACCCGACCGTCACGAGCAGCCTGGCGCCAGCATTTTCCACATCGAGTTTCACACCTAACGAGGAAGCGCCGTAGCCGACAACCGTTTTGGCGATGCCGTAGATTCCGATCGGATTGTGGCCCAGCATGTCCTCGGCCAGCCCGATGAAGGCTCCGGTCAAGAGACCTGAAATCGGATTCCGCCGCGCCATGGCAAAAAAGATCGTGACCAGTAGCGGCAGGTCTAAGTAAACTGCGAAACGCGGAAACCGTAACGGCACGAAAGCCTGCACAAAGAGAGCCAACAAGGGGACGCCGACGGTTACCGGAATACTGAATCGGTAGACTTCAACCTGCTCCCCGGATGTATAAGTGATCGGCACGCTATTGTGGCTTGCTTTCGTCGGGGGGCGGTTGCGAATTGTCCCGTGGTGGTGTGGCAGGCTCGGCCGATTTCTTTTGTGGGCCAGCGGACTTGTTTTGGGAAGTGTCCGTTTCCGTAATCGCGACGCCACCATTGTCAGATTTCTTCGGCGCGGGGGAATCCGTGCCTGGAGGTTTGTTGGGTTCTGGCGCCGGCGAAGTGCGGCGAACGGTGTTTGCGCCAGACGGATTCGTGCCGCTTGCCTGTCCCGCGGCGGCAGCAGAGGCCCCCGTCCCCCTCGGAGTCTTTACCGCGGGCTTTGTCGGCGCCGTGCTCCCCGCCGGCTTCGCGACGGCCCCTGGTGGCTGTTTGTTTTCGGGCTTGAGTTCGGTTGCCAACGCGCTGGCAGCACTGGTTGCCGGTGGCGTTGCTAGAGCAGCGGCATTGCCCGCGGGCTTGTCCGGCACCGAGGGCAATCGTTGCGCCAGGATGTCCGCAGCGCGCATGCGAACCGAATCTTCCGCAG
>CAZILJ010000722.1:0-4960 GCA_964539915.1 uncultured Acidobacteriaceae bacterium
ATACTCACGCACTATACTCACAATGAAGCGACTTGTGCCAGGAGGGCCCGTGTCGAATGCACACACCAGACGAAACTTTCTGAAATTATCCGCCGCCGGATTGACCGCGACCGCAGCTGCCGATTTGGCGTCGGCATTGGCTTCCTCCGCAGTAGTACCGCCGGCAGGAGACATCTCGGTGCGCGTAACCGGCGGCAAACTCCGTTATGCACCAGGAGAAACTCTGAAGTGGAGAACCACCGGCGCTATCGCGGAGAACGCGATCGTGCTCGATCCTGGCAAGAAGTTCCAGGAAATGCTTGGATTTGGAGCTGCTTTCACCGATGCTTCCTGCTACATGTTCAATCAACTTCCGACCCCGGCGCGCGATGATCTGTTTCATGAGCTGTTTCATCCGTCGGAGATGGGGCTTAGCGTTTGTCGAACATGCATTGGTTCCAGCGACTACTCCACCGAGGTGTTCAGTTACGACGAAGGCGAGCCCGATCTGGAGATGAAGAGGTTTTCGATTGCGCACGACCAGGCTTATGTTCTGCCGATGCTGCGATTGGCGCGCAAGGTGAATCCAGACATGTTTCTCTTCTCGTCGCCGTGGAGTCCCCCCGGCTGGATGAAAGTGGGAGGATCGATGCTCGGCGGTTCGATACGGCAACGCTACTTCGGTCCGTACGCCGAATATTTTGTGAAGTTCCTCAAGGCTTACGATGCTGAGGGCGTGCCGGTGCAGGCGGTCACTGTGCAAAACGAAGTGGATACCGATCAGGATGGCAGAATGCCCGCGTGCATATTTCCGCAGGAATACGAGATCGGATTCGTCAAAGGACATCTGGGCCCGCTGCTTCAGCAAAATGGCCTTTCTACGAAGATATGGGTTCTTGACCACAACTATAATTTGTGGGGCCGGGCCGTCTGCGAACTCGATGACGAAGGCCTCCGCAAATACTCGAACGCGATCGCATTCCACGGATATGTCGGTACTCCTGAAATGATGGACAAAGTCCACCTGGCGCATCCTGATGCGCAACTGTATTGGACGGAGGGAGGTCCCGACTACACAGCTCCCGACTACGCGACCGACTGGGCGAACTGGGCAAAGACGTTCACGCAGGCGACTCGCCACTGGTGCCAAGCGCTCAGCGGATGGAATCTGGCGCTCGATGAGAAAGGGCGACCGAACCTTGGGCCATTTCCGTGCGGCGGGATGGTGACGATCCATTCTCAAACCAAGGAGATCACGCGCAGCGGTCAGTACTGGGCTTTTGCGCACTTCTCAAGAAACGTCCGCCGGGGCGCCAGGAGAATTGAGTCCACTGGCAAGATGGACGGAGTGCAGCAGGTTGCCTTCGAAAATCCCGATGGGCAGAAAGTTCTGGTCGTGACCAATGCCGGGCCAGCCGGAACCGCCAGTATTAACCAGGGAGGGCGCACAGCTGAAGTTAGCTTGGTACCTGATTCGGTGACGACTTTGGTTTGGAATTGACTCAACCCGCGACTTACTTTTCCGCTGGCGTTTTTGAGCCTACCGAGAGAAATATTTACCCAGTCTACACAACTATCTTCTGTAGAATCAGAGGGTTAGGTTTGGCATGGATTGTGCAGCCTTTTTCACGTTCAGCCCTTATGGAGACTGGTTGCTTGCCCGCGAGAGCGAGGGGCGGAGAGGTTTCGATTCTCTCCGCGGCCCCGTTTGCAAATCCTTGCCAGTGCCCTCGTCTCGAGACGCGGTCATCAGGCCGCGACGCGGAACGTCTGAGGGTCCTGTCTTGATTCGTATTCGGAATCGCAAAGAGATGTCTTCCTCCGGATGTTTTCGGGGTAAGACCGGTGGGTAAGTTGCGGTTACGGAGGAGCTCTCCATGCGGCTACTAAGCGTTCGGCTGATCGTCTCGCTGATCATTGGCGTCACGTTGGTATCGCTTTGTTCGTCTTATTACCAGGTTCTGATGCTGAACCGGAGCCTGAAAAAGGACTTGCAGCGGCGTGCCGAGGTATTGGGAGAAAGTCTCGCCAGGAATGTCGAACGTGATCTGGACCGGGACTCCAAGCACACTTTACAACACACGGTTCAGCAGTTCGCCAATCGTGAACATCTCGCTGGACTCGCAGTCTACGATCCGCAAGGCCACCCGATCGCGGTTACGACGAACCTCCAGCCTTTGATGAGCAGTGCCCCCGCCATCGTGCTCGAATCTCTCCGGGAAAATCACAACACGGATGCGTTTCTGCGGATGGGGATTTCTTCGATCCACATCTATGCAGTGCCGCTGCATCGAGAAGATGAACTCATCGGAAGCCTGGCGATTGTTCATGACTCCGGGTACATCCGAGGGGAGAGCCTGCGCATCTGGCGGGAAACGTTTCTGAGCGCCTTGGCGCATGTGTTTCTAATCGCCCTGATCACGTTGCTAATCGTCCGCTGGAGCATCGCGGGACCGATCGCGCGGACCGCCAACTGGATGAAGGCCCTTCGCACGGGGCGAGGCGTAGTAAGGATCAAAGTCCCCGATCTGGAGATGTTTCGTCCGCTTGCGAGGGAAGTCGCGACTTTTGCAGAGAGCCTGAACGTTGCTCGCTCGGCTGCCGAGTTGGAAGCGCGTTTGCGCGAGACGGGAGAGTCCATTTGGACGGCCGATCGGCTCGCGGTGCATGTTCGCGCCCGACTGGAAGAGGGCAGGCTCTTCGTGGTCTCGAACCGCGAACCTTACATGCATGTACGGCGCGGCAAATCGGTTGAAGTCAACGTGCCCGCCAGCGGCCTGGTGACCGCGATGGAACCGGTGCTACGGGCGTGCGACGGAACCTGGGTAGCGCACGGATCAGGCGACGCCGATCGGGAAACCGTAGATTCACACGACCGGTTGCAGGTCCCGCCGGATGATCCCCGATATGTCCTGCGGAGGGTCTGGCTGACGAAAGAAGAAGAGGAAGGCTATTACTACGGGTTTGCCAACGAAGGGCTCTGGCCGCTCTGCCATATCGCCCACACCCGCCCGCTTTTCCGTGCCAGCGACTGGCAGCATTATCAGGAAGTGAACCGAAAGTTCGCGGACGCTCTGCTGGAGGAAATGAAAGGCGTAAACCGGCCGATCGTGTTGGTGCAGGATTACCACTTTGCTCTGTTACCCAGAATGATCAAGCAGAGCAGGCCGGACGCCCGCGTGGCAATTTTCTGGCATATCCCGTGGCCCAATCCGGAAGCGTTCGGGATTTGCCCTTGGCAGCGCGAACTGGTGGACGGGTTGCTGGGCGCCGACCTTGTCGGGTTCCACATTCAGGCGCATTGCACCAATTTTCTGCAAACGGTCGATCGAATTATGGAGTCGCGCATCGACTGGGAGCACCTTTCGGTCCAGCGCCTCGACCATCGCACGACCGTGCGGCCTTTCCCCATCAGCGTGGAATTCGCGGACGTGCCCGCAAACCCCATGCGCGAGTCTGCCTATGAGGAACGGGCGGCTCTGCTAAAGGTTTTGGGGGTTGAAGCTGCCTTGATGGGCATAGGCGTCGATCGTCTGGATTACACGAAGGGAGTGCTCGAACGGTTCCTGGCGGTAGAGCGCTTTCTCGAAAAGTATCCGCGTTACCAGGGCGCATTCACGTTCGTTCAGATCGGCGCCCCAACTCGTACTCACATCAAGCGCTATCACGACTTGCAGGCCGAGGCGGAGGCGGAGGCCGATCGAATCAACTGGCGATTCCAGACCAATCAATGGAAGCCCATTGTTCTGTTGGTCCGGCAGCATAGTCATAAGGAAATCCTGCCCTACTATCGTGCCGCGGATTTGTGCCTAGTGACCTCTTTGCACGACGGCATGAACCTCGTGGCGAAAGAATTCGTTGCTGCGAGAGCCGACGAACGAGGGGTATTGGTCCTCAGTTGTTTTACCGGCGCGGCGCGCGAATTGCGAGATGCCCTGCAGATCAATCCTTACGATATCGATCAGACCGCGGAGGCGATTCGGGCGGCCCTCGAAATGTCCCCCGAGGAAAAGCAGATGCGCATGCAGCGAATGCGGAAGCTGGTGCGTGAGAACAATGTCTACCGATGGGCGGGCGGTCTGATTGGAGAGCTGTGTGAAGTACGCCTGGACTCTACAGAAGGCGGCCAAAAATTCCGCGCAGACGCCTCCGTAGCGTAGCGATTGCGGCAGCCGCCCGGAGAAAACCTGATTTTCGGCCTTTTAATTCGCCAGCAAATCAGACCACCTCACTACTCCGGAGTGCTAGCTAACTTAAGACACCAGCCTGATGCTGACGAGCGCACTCCTGAAAGAAAACTTTCCCGTGACCACCAACGTGAAGCGCTGGCTCTGGCTGTTCCGAATCCTGGAGGAATTCAGGAGCGTTCGAGAGCCTCCACGGCGGATCCCGGGTTGGTGTTGGCAAGAGAGAAATACTTGCTCGGAAGTTTGGGAGCGATTTTCATCCTGCCAGGCAGGGTCCCCTTCTCGATCTGCCACAGAACGTTTTCCGCGGCCGACTCTCCCAATTCCGAGAGCCACATCCGGATATCATCGGCGAGCGGTTCTATAAGAGTTACGGAGTCGAGATCGACGGAAGCCATTGGCAGTGTCAATTCGGCCGGCAGAACGGCATCGATGGCGACGATGCCCTCGATCCCTTGTTGCTGAAGCTGGACGGAAATGTTGTTCCATCCGGCGTTACGTTCCATGGCTCCAAGAACGAGCATATAACCCCTGCGGTGCAAGCGAGTCTGCACCCCGGCCAGCACGCGCGCGACGGCGGCCATACCGATATCCGAAGTTATGGCGGCAATCAGCCGAGTGCGCTTCGTGCGGAGAGACCGCGCCCACAAATTCGGACGATAGTTGAGTTCCGCGACTGCGCGGAGGACCCGATTTTTTGTGTGCTGCGGAATCGCTTTTGACGCTGGCGTGTCATTTAAAATCGCGGAAACCGAGCACGGAGCAAGTCCGACTCGTTCGGCCACAGTTCGCAG
>CAZILJ010000723.1:0-6587 GCA_964539915.1 uncultured Acidobacteriaceae bacterium
CTTGACGCTCGAATCCGCTATCTTTCTTTTTTTCGCTGGAGTTCTCGGAGGAGCCCTGAATGCGGTCGCAGGGGGCGGCAGCTTTATCGCGTTTCCGGCGCTGCTGTTCACGGGCGTGCCGCCTATTCCTGCCAATGCCACAAACACGATTGCACTGTGGACTGCTGCCGCGGCCAGTGGAGGCGCTTACCGAAAGCAGCTGGATGTTCCGCGGCGCGTGATGATCCCGCTTATGGCCGCGAGCCTGGTGGGCGGCTTGGCCGGCGCGTTTCTGCTTTTGAAGACGCCTGCGCACACGTTCATGCGAGTGTTGCCGTGGCTGACGCTGGGAGCGACTTTGCTTTTTGCCTTCGGCAGGAAGCTCGCGGGCGGGCGCAAGTCGGTGATTGAGCACGAGGCTTCGACGGCAGCGCTTGCGGGGACAACATTGTTCCAATTCGCGGTGGCCGTCTACGGAGGCTACTTCGGCGGTGGAATGGGCATTGTGATGCTCGCCATGCTGGCCGCGCTGGGCATGACTGACATTCACGCCATGAATGCGCTCAAAAGCGTGCTGGGATTTCTCATTAACGGCGTCGCGGTGGTCACGTTCATTGTGGCCGGCGCGGTCTACTGGAAGCACGGCATCGCGATGATGGCTGGCGGAATTGTCGGAGGGTACCTGGGCGCGCATTATGCGCTGAAGATGCCGCAGGCGTGGATCCGGACGTTCGTGGTGCTGGTGGGAGTGGGAATGACGGTGTATTTCTTTTGGAAGTCCTACTGAAACCTGAAAATGGGCCACGGATCTGCGCAGATCTCCCCGGATAAAGCCAAGGATTCTTTATTGATCCGTGAAAATCCCTGCGGATCCGTGGCCCGATCGTTTCGGCTTATTTTCCTACTGGAGTGGCGCCGAGACGTGCTCATGCACGATCAGCCATTTTCCATCTTCGTTTTCCCAGATGACGGTCCAGCGGAAATTTCCCATTTCCACTTTTCCGCTCCTGGCAGTCATCTCTTCTTTGATGGTGGCCGTGGCCCAGACGAGATCCCCGTAAAGGTGCACGTCAGCATCATCATTGACCGTAAACTTCGCGGACTTGTAACCGGCGAGAACAGTTTTTGAGGTCTTCTCGTATTCCTCCCAACTTCCATACTTCAGGGGAGCAATATCGAAAAAAGTGTGCGGACCTTTAGCGTAATACTTCTCAACATTGGCCGGATCGAGGGTGGACCAGCCGTCCCAGATTTTTTGCATGAGGGCTTTGTCGGGAGCGGGTCCGGCAGGCGACTTCTTCATCGCCGGTTTCTTGGTCTGAGCAAGACCGTACACAGTCAGGGCGAGCAGGCACAGCGAAACGGCGAGAAAGCGTCTTAACATTGATATCTCCTCTGCGGGAATTCGGCGGAATTTTCGCACAAGCGGGTGTAAACCTCCAAGAGGAAGCAGGTGAGCTATCGGATTCAGTTTGACCGATTTCCACAGCGCACGCTAAAATGGTTGAGTTTGCCTGTACTCGCCGACCCGTTCTGGGGACGCCCGCCTGGGCTGCCGAAGCGCCGGGGCGGAAAACACAGCAAGCACAGGAAAATCAGCAGGCTCCTTGGTAGCGCCCGTGTGCGCCCTGGGTCCGTTTTACGAATTCCGTTTACGGGCTGAATTTCAACGACATTCGACGGAGGCAGACGTATGTACGCGGTTATCCGCGCCGGTGGAAAGCAGTACCGGGTGGCGCCCGGGGATGTAATTCGAGTGGAGAAAGTGGGCACTGGTGCCGACGGGTTGGTGGAGTTCCCTGTGCTGGCAGTTTCCGGCGAAGAGGGCAAAGTAGGCCAACAATCGGATGCGCGGGTAGTCGGCGAGATTGTGGAAGAAGGCCGCGGCGCGAAGATCCTGGTTTTTCATTACAAGCGCAAGAAGCAGTACAAGAAACTTCGCGGGCACCGGCAAGCCTATACGGCAGTGCGCATCTCTGAGATCGCTTTTGACGGGCAGAGCTTTAAGGCTCCGGAATTGCCCAAAAAGGAAGCGAAGCCGAAAAAGCTGAAAGCGCCCGAGGCAGAGGAGCACGAACCGGGAGAGGCGGCTGGCCACGCAAACGCCAAGAAGCATTCGGCAAAGAAGAAATCAGCGCCGAAAAAAGCTGCCAAGAAGGCTGCGCGGAAGAAATAATTTCTAACGACAGCCGGCGAGGTCGCCGGCGCTACTTAGGCGGCACGAGCTGAGGACATTTTTATGGCACACAAAAAAGGGCAAGGCACTTCACGAAATGGCCGCGATTCGAACGCGCAGCGGCTTGGTTTTAAGGCATTCGGCGGACAGGTAGTTCCCGGCGGAACCATCATTGTGCGGCAACGTGGCACGCGGGTGAAGCCAGGGCTCAACGTTGGCCGCGGCAAAGACGACACTCTGTTCGCCAAGATCTCGGGTCGCATCAAGTTCCTGAACAAGGGCCAGATGGGCAAGTTCGTAATGGTCGAACCCATGGAGATCGAGTAGCGTCTGCGCTGTCGGTAGAGCTCGCGGGGCGGAACGCCCTCGTCACACAGCCTCGCCTTCGGGACGAGGCTTTTTGTTTTGGCCGATCGCGATTGCGTTGGCGTTGAGGACATTGTCTTCCTATGTTTATTGATGAGGCGAAAATTCGAATCAAGGCCGGAGACGGCGGCAATGGCTGCATGGCTTTCCGGCGCGAGAAGTTCGTTCCCCGCGGCGGGCCATCCGGAGGCGACGGCGGCAAGGGCGGCGACATAGTCATGGAATCCAGCGAGCGCCACAACACGCTCGTGCACTTCCGTTTCAATCCCGAGCACACCGCGCAGCGCGGACGCCACGGCGAAGGGTCCAACAAGACGGGACGCGACGGCGGGGATGTGGTTCTGAAAGTTCCGGTCGGGACGATTGTCTACGACGACGAAACGGGAGAGAAAGTTTTCGAATTTACGCAGCCCGACCAGAGCTTTGTGATAGCTCGCGGTGGACGTGGAGGGCGCGGAAATGCGCGCTTCGCCACGTCCGTACACCAGGCCCCGCGTGAGCATGAGGCGGGACGGCCGGGCGAGGAACATACCTACCGGCTGGAACTGAAGCTGCTTGCGGACGTGGGGCTGGTGGGATATCCGAACGTGGGAAAATCCACGCTGATTTCGCGCATTTCCTCGGCGCGACCAAAGATTGCGGACTATCCGTTCACGACTCTGGAGCCCAACCTCGGAGTGGTTGCCGTGGGCGATGCGAAAAGCGAAGTGAGTTTTGTCGTCGCAGATATTCCGGGGTTGATCGAGGGCGCGCATTTGGGGGCGGGACTGGGTACGCAGTTTTTGCGTCACATCGAACGCACTCGTCTGCTCGTACACTTGGTCGATGTTTCCGATGCCAGCGGCCGCCCGGATGTAACCAAAGATGTCGAAGTGATTTTGGGGGAGCTCAGCAGCTTTGGCGCGCATCTCGACGAGAAGCCGATGATCATGGCGGCGTCGAAGATCGATGCTGTCAACAAGGACAAGCTGGCGGACCTGAAACGTTATTGCAAGAAACACAAGTTAAAGCTGTATGAAATCTCCGCGGTTACGGGTAAGGGAATCGAGGAATTGAAATACGCGATGGCCGCTGCAGTGGAAGAACTACGCGAGAAGGATCTTCAGCAAGCCGCCCAGAAGAAGGCTTAACCGCAAAGAGCGTGGAGGCTCGCGAAGTGCGCTAAGCAGACAGGAAGGCGGCCCTTGCGGGCCGCCCTTTTTTGTTCAAACCGACTGCGATCCTATGCTCGTGGCAGCGGACCATGCTGGAAGTGATACTGCAGAATCCGCGCAGCCAGTGCTGGGTGCATGGGGTCTCCTTTGTGCTCAACGGTTCGTACAACTTCCCCTCGGCAAACTACTTCAGTGGCCGAGAGTCCGGCGATCTCCGCCGGAAGCACGAGGTTGATTTCCAGTTGTGCACTGGGTTGCAGTATCTCGTCCGCTTGAAACAGCATGCCGGACCGGCTGATGTTCTCGGTTTCGCCCACATGCCATTCCTTCTCGCCGAGTCGACGATAACGAAGAGGCAACTGAATGTGGAATCGTGGTGCGCGCGTGGGCGGGATTTCCCGGGCTCGCGCGGCGTGGAGTGGTTCAGCGGATTGCGTAGACATAACAGCCTCCGGGGGAGTTGGAGTTGCATCGAGCACTTCGCGCTCTTTGCTTTTCAGGTCGCGAAGGGTAAAGGGTTTCTGGAGCAGACGTACGCCGTCGTCCAGCATGCCATTGTGTCCGATCACGTTTTCGGTATAACCGGACATATAGAGCACTTTCACGTTGGGACGAATTTCAGAAATGCGCTGGGCCAGCTCCCGGCCGTTCATGCCAGGCATGATGACGTCAGTGAGCAGCAAGTGGATTATTTTTTCGTGAGCCACCGCAATTTGCATGGCGACGGCCCCGTCCGCTGCCTCGATCACGTGATATCCCTGTTTTTCTAGGTACTGTCGGGCGAGATAGCGCAGGTTGGCCTCATCTTCGACCAGCAGGATGGTCTCCGTTCCGGGCTCGACCTTGCGGTTCTCGACGAGAAGGGCGACCTGGGTGGCGGCTTCACCGGTTGAGGCGACACGCGGCAGGTAAATCTTGAATGTCGTTCCCTTACGCAACTCACTGTGGACCCAGATATAGCCTCCGCTTTGCTTGACGATGCCGTACACCGTCGAGAGGCCGAGTCCGGTTCCTTTCGTTCCCTTAGTGGTGAAGAAAGGCTCGAAGATGCGCGATTGAGTTTCGTTATCCATGCCGTTGCCGGTGTCGCTGATCGCGACCATGACGTAGTCGCCGGGTGGCAACGGTGCGTGCAGGCGCGCGTAATCTTCATCGAGGGAAACGTTGGAAGTCTCAATCGTGAGTCTTCCCCCTGACGGCATGGCGTCGCGGGCGTTGACGGCCAGGTTCATGATGACCTGCTCGATCTGTCCGGGGTCGGCGCGTACCATCCAGGGATTCGGGCTCGGGACCAGGACCAGGTCGATGTCTTCGCCGATCATGCGGGTCAGCATCTTGAGGTTTTCGGTCGCAACGTCGTTCAGATTGACAATCCTCGGTGCCAGCATCTGCTTCCGGCTGAAAGCCAGAAGCTGGCGAGTCAACGAGGAGGCGCGTTCGGCAGCGCTTGCGATTTCCTGGGCCGGACCGCGCAGGTGAGGTTCGGCTCCGAGACGCTCGAGCAGGAATTCCGAATAACCCGAGATCACCATCAACAGGTTGTTGAAATCATGCGCAATGCCACCCGCGAGGCGACCAACGGCTTCCATCTTCTGAGACTGGCGCAATTGATCCTCCAGGGCACGGTGTTCGGTGACGTCTTCAGCAAACAACTCGAACACCACGCCGCCCCCGCCACCGTTGGCAACGGAGCGACCGGAAACGCGAACCAAGGTGGTAGCGCCATTCTTGCGTTTCCATTCCGCTGTCAGCCCCTTGAATGGTTCGGCGGAACGAAGAAAGTCGGCCAGAGTGAACCACTGATCGTGATCGGGGTAGAGGCTAAAAATATGCTGCCCAAGCAGTGCGGCGGCGGAAGTGTATCCCAGCAACGCAGCGAAGGCGGGATTCGCGTCGAGAATCAGCCCCGCGGAATCACACCGGCAGATGCCATATGGTGCGTTCGTCACCAGTGACCGGAGATTCAGCTCAGAGCGACGCAGGTTTTCTTGCGCCGCCCGCAACGCGGCGTTGAGCCAGCAGATCAGCATGGCCACGAAAAAGAACACCGAGAGCCGGAGGATGGCCGTACGCAACTCCGCAGGGGTGTGAGGCCCGGTGAGCGAGTAGTAGGCACTCACGGTAACGGCGAACGAGGTAGCGACCAAACCGGGCTTCCAGCCCCCATACCAGGCGCTCACCATCACCGCCACGCCGAACAACGCGAGGCGGCTTTCGGACACGTCGGCCAGCATTACCGTGGGAATCAGCGCCAAGGCGGTACTCAGCACGGCAACCCCGTACCGAAGTATGGGTGCGCGCGCAGGAGCAATGCGGAGTAGAGGGAGAGTTACTCGCATAGGAAACACATGGTAGTTCGGAAAGTAGGAAACAGGATAGTAACAGGAGTTCATCCCGTTCCGGAAAAGTGCGCCTCAGAGCATCGTCCGTAAAACTACGAGAGCGTGGCCGGTTGGACAATGCAAGGATGATTCAGATAGCATCGCAGCCCGGGAATTTGGACACTCAGCGGCTTGCCCCATTTCCATGAACACTGGACTCTTTGGCGGGACCTTCGACCCGGTCCATCGCGGGCATCTGGCCTTGGCGCAAGCGGCCATGGAACAATACAAACTGCATCGGATCTGTTTTGTGCCGGCCAATGTTCCACCTCACAAACAGCGCCAGCCGCTTACGCCTTTCGTCCACCGTTTTGCCATGCTCGCTCTGGCTACGGCGCAGGAAAAGGCCTTTGTACCCTCTTTGCTCGAGGCCCCGACGGATGGAGCGCCCAGTCGAAAAGATCGCCAGGAAAACCCGAACTATACGATCGACACGATCCGCCGGCTTAAGCAGTCATTCAAGACCAGCGACAAGCTTTTCGTGCTGATCGGCATGGACGCTTTTGCCGACATCGCCAAGTGGCATCAGGC
>CAZILJ010000724.1:0-2526 GCA_964539915.1 uncultured Acidobacteriaceae bacterium
GTTTCTTGGCCCTGCGTGCCTCTTCTGTGTAGCCGGGATCGGGCGAGGAGATTGCCTGCGGCGCCGAGATTCCGCCACCAACTTTGTAGACTCCGCCACCGATGCCGCCGCCGCTACCTGCCCCAACCCCAGCTCCGTGGCCAACGCCGACCCCGCCGCCCGAGCCAGAACCGATGCCACCGCCCGAACCGGTGCCGTTCGAGGGCGGCGCTGCCGGCATCACCACCGAGGCCGAAGTCCCGAGATTCACCATCTTGTTTTCGGCCAAATGAACCTGTGGAGGAACAACCACCGTGGGCTCAACGGCAAGCTTGGGTCTTTCGTTATGCATCACGATTGCGGGCGGAGTAATCTGCTTGAACGACGCCTTGGGAAGACGTCCCTTCGGAGCGGGAAGTGGATCGCGATCGCCACCGCCGCCGCCGCCGCTGACTACCTGCTTCGAAACCTGCATGATGTAGGAATCTGGCGATGGCGCGATCAGCGTCACTTTCTGACGCTCTACAACTTTCTGCACAATTTGATGACCAAAAAACGCGCCGCTTAAAAGAGCGCCGATCAAAACGACGTGCACGACGGCTGAAACAACGACGCCGTTCGCCCGATAGTTATTATATTGTCCCCAGATCGCGTCGGGCGCTTGGGAAGTCCGCACACTCGGCCTCGGGTGCGGACGCGTTGCTCGCGGACCGACGTCATATCGCGTTCTGGTCAACGGTGGTGGAATCAATTCGTTCAGGGCAGAATTCTGATGGCTCGACATGGGCGCTCCTAAAAACTTGAAACCGTGCTGGCATACAGATAGATGCGAAGGACAATTTCCGGTTTGTATGGCGAACGTCTTTGCGCATCGACGAAGGGGGCGACTTTGGTTTACGAAACGTCATACTCGCGTTTGGGACTCATTTGGAACTACGCGCTAAACTGAAAACAAATGGTGGGATACAACCGGTTCCCACCATCTGGGCAAGCCACACATTTTTGTGACTGGCAAACATCGACTGCGAAATTCAGGTTCACAACCGGCCAGCAAGAAGAAGGACCAGGACGATTACGACGATGAGTCCCACTCCGCCGCTTGGGTAATATCCCCAGGACCGACTGTACGGCCAAGTCGGCAACGCGCCCAGCAACATCAGGATCAGCACGACGAGAAGAATTGTGTACATGAAACCCTCCTTGATTTTCGTTCCTAGCTTTTGCTGCCTGCTCAATTCAGTTCGAAGCGAGCAGGCACTTCGGTTCAATGCGTTAGTTTGTCGGTGTTCGGCCGACGGGTTCATTCCTGCTTGATTCTCGGCTCTGACCCGAGTACTTCCGGACTGCGGAAAGGAAGGGCTCGCTCAATTCGGTGGCATGAACTTTTCCGCTCAGAATTTCGGAGAAGGGCATGAAGCTGCCGTACAACAGGCGCGTCTCATCTTTGTCTTGAGTAAGAGCCGCACCGCTAAGGTCGATTCCAGCGAAAAGTCCTCGTGCGCGCGAGTAGGTCAGCACCTCGGCTCGCATCTTGATATCGCTGTCCGCTGCTGCATCGCGACCGACGGGACCTGCAGCGGCGGAAGCATCAGCGCCCAGCTTGAATTTGCTGGAGAGAAGGTGTTGCATGCCCTGTTCATTGGTCACGATCATGACTAGATCGACCGCCTGACCTCCCAGTTGCAAACCCCAGCTTCCGCCAGTGATCGTAATCGGAGCGGGAGCGCTCCAGGCACCGGACTCGGTGCGGCAGGTGGCTACGCCTTTGCCATGATTGCCGCCGAAGCCGATGGCTATCTTCACCATCGAAGGAATTACAGCGATACATTTAGCATCCCGCATGACTTTGTCTGGGATCGCTTTATCCGGTGTGGCCATAATTTCGTTGAGAACTTTGGCGGATTCATCAATCCGCTTGGCAATGTCAGATTGATCCTTGTCGGCGGCCCAGCTCACGCCCATCAGGAGGGAGCAAATACTCAGCGCCAGGACGCATCCCGGCAAAACTGAAGAAATTCGTCTCATTGTTCGTCCTCTTCTGTGCTCCACGCGAGCACCTGCTATTGTTCTGCGAGCCCTAAACTATCCTTTGAGGGCGACCGGTTCTATCCAGCGGAGGCAGTAAACAACCCGATATCTTTCCTGAGGATTCACTTATCCAGTGGAACCTAGGTTTTCCTTTAGGCCTTTTCCGTCGCCGCCTACAGGTTTGACTGTATTGTGGGTTCCCCCGACAGAGACATAATCTGCAATCTCTACTCGACACAACGCCCCCAAGCGGGTGCCGATCCTCTGGGACGGATCGGCACCTGCTCCTTCCAGTGCTTCGGACAAACCAATTTGCCTCACAGGGAAGAGGTCTCGACAAATACAGCCTCAGTTGGATTTTGACAGTCGGCCTTAGTCCGTAAAGTTCGAGGGATTCGAACCTTTGGAGGAAACAGACCATGCTTTACTGGGCATTGATGTCCCTGATCGTCGCTCTGATCGCCGGCGTACTGGGGTTCACTGGCGTAGCCGTTGCGGCTGCCGGTATGGCGAAAATAC
>CAZILJ010000725.1:0-2898 GCA_964539915.1 uncultured Acidobacteriaceae bacterium
GCCGGCGGCAGCTTTTCGCTATGTTCGGTCTCGACGCTGATTTTCGCGTCCCCGATTTTCACGCCATGATTCTCGCGTTGAGGAACCGGCACCACAAAAGACAGCAGTCCCAACACGATCAGCAGTACTCCCGCAATGGAAAGGGCCTTCATAAGGTGCTCCAATCTGATAGTCGACGTGCGTTACGCGTTCAGCGTGACAACTGCACAAGGACGCGCGCCACTGCATCCTATCACCAACCGCAATCGTTGAAGATCGAACCATCAAGTCAGAGCAGAGTCGAGCCTCTACTCTTTGAACGCACGTTCCGAGCGATTTCTCGTATATTCATGGAGTGCTGCGAAGGTTCTCGAAATCTGTGAGCATTTGAACGTTAATCCTTGGAGTGACTGAAGATGAAGACTGAGAAGTTGGCCAAGACATTTCGGGTAGACAGCGGCAAACATTTTCGTCTGAAAGACTACGATCCAGCGGATACCGGACATGGGCGCTCCGAGGACAATGCCAAGGAGGCACTGCTGGAAGGCATTGCGCGCACCGCCGAGTTACAAGACCAGCTCTACGCCCAAGGCAACTGGTCGATCCTTTTAATATTTCAAGCAATGGACGCTGCCGGAAAGGATGGCGCCATCAGTCACGTCATGTCGGGAATCAACCCGCAGGGCTGCCAGGTGTACTCGTTCAAAGCCCCCACCTCGACCGACCTGCAGCACGATTTTTTGTGGAGGACGACCTGCTCTTTGCCCGAACGCGGGCACATCGGGATCTTCAACCGGTCGTACTACGAGGAAGTGCTCATTGTGCGAGTTCATCCCGAGATTCTCAAGAGCCAGAAGACGCCGCCTTCTCTTGTGGGCAAGAAGATCTGGAAGGAGCGATTCGAAGACATTTGCTGTTTCGAACGTCACATGGCGAGAAGCGGCACTGTCATCCGAAAATTCTTTCTCAATTTGTCGAAGAAAGAGCAGAAGAAGCGCTTTCTGGCGCGTCTTGATCATCCGGAAAAGAACTGGAAATTTTCGGCAGCGGACATTCACGAACGCAAGTGGTGGGATGACTATCAGGACGCTTACGAAGATATGATCCGGAATACGTCGACTGAAGAGGCGCCGTGGTACGTCGTGCCTGCGGACAACAAATGGTTCACGCGCCTCGTGGTGTCCTGTGTGCTGGTCGATACGCTGGAATCTCTCAACTTGTCGTATCCCAAGGTGGATCCGGCAAAGCAGAAAGAACTGGAAGCCGCGAAGAAACTCCTCACCTCCAAGAAGTGAGCAGCGCGTCCGATAGGTGGCAAGGTTGTTGCCGACAGCCGCAGTTCGTTAGACGAACTAGCGGGAACAAATCGAGATGATTCGTTGTCTAAACCCTTACCAGAACAATTGATGGCAATGGTTTAGAATCGGCAAATTTTTTTTCCTCAGTCCGCATGGAGGTTTTCATGGCGTGGCGTATCGCGGCATCCCTGCTTCTAATTACTCTCTCATCTTTGACTTCAGCTCAGGAACCTACACCGCAGCGCGTCGTTGGCGCGCAACGGATGGCAGACCTGATAATGCGGAAAGTCGAGCCGGTTTACCCTCCTCTGGCGCGAGCGGCAAGAATTCAGGGGACTGTCACCCTGAGAGTGGTGATCAATAAGTCGGGGGACGTCGAGAATATGCAACTGATCAGCGGGCATCCCATGCTTGCGCCCGCCGCCATAGACGCAGTCAGGCAGTGGAAGTACCAGCCTTATTTGTTGAACGGTGAACCCGTCGAGGTGGAAACGAGAGTGACTGTGAACTTCACCCTCGCCGGCACTGCGCCCGTCGAGGGCGTTGTCGGCAGTGCGCCCGGAGGGATTCCGTCGGGTGAAAAAGGCGGCATCCTTTCAAACGTTCCAGTGGACACGTATCCGACGGTTCCAGGGCGGGTGCGGGTGTCTCAAGGCGTGATGGCACAGCTGACAATCACCAAGGTAGCTCCGCAATATCCGCAAGAGGCGAAAGACGCGCGCATTCAGGGCGCAGTTTTGATGCGAGTTGTTATCGACAAAGAAGGCAATATTGCCAACATTCAGCTGATCAGTGGGCACCCAGGGCTGGCGCCAGCTGCCATTGAGGCGGTTAAGCAATGGAAGTACAGGCCGTACTTGTTGAACGGGGAGGCGGTGGAGGTCGACACCCAGGTGCAGGTGAGCTTCACGCTCGCCAAGTAAGGTAGGGTCGCCGAATCACCCGCTTCTCGGCTTCCCGTGAGACCCGATGCGCTCTGCTGATCTTCCAGGCCGTGGGCGAGACCCCACCGGACAGCCGGCAGGGTGCCGGCGCTACGTTTCTGCGCAATCGCTACCTTAGCACTCCAAACCAAAGTTACTCCTATCTTCGAGCCAAACGATTTACCTTTTGAGTGGGGGCGAAGATGCGGAGGAAGAACCGCAAGTGGGTGGCGATCGCGGGACTACTCTACTTGTTTGTAATGTGGTCGGCCTACCGCTGGGGGATCGCGCAGCGGATGACCGACGGCAACATATTCGATCGCATCGAGCGCGAGAGTAGCGCGAAGCGACTCGCAGAACTCGCGCAGGAAGAGGCGGCACAACCCAAGCCCATGGGCGAGTCTCGTCTGACTGCGGCCGGACCTGCCTTCACGGCCGCGCGCTATGATGCTACGCACGTTGTCTTCATGGTCGCTGCGGAAACCGAATCCAGATTCGCAGCGTCTTCGAACGTCTCCGGAAAACCCGTCAAAATACCCACGCCCTTGAAGGGCGCGGCGCCGCTGGCTGGCTTCCAGGAATTATGGGAGCCGGATTCGCAGAGTCTGCATTTCTTTCCGGAGATCGTGCAGAAAACGCAGCGCGGCGAACAATGGTTCCTCAACCTGTCGCCGGATTCCACAATTCCGGTGGTCATC
>CAZILJ010000726.1:0-3279 GCA_964539915.1 uncultured Acidobacteriaceae bacterium
CTGGCCGCCGGAAAGTTTTCCAACCCAGGAATCGGCCTTCTCGGTGAGTTGCAGTTGTTCGAGCACTTCGTCCGAAGAGCGCGGCTGCCGGTAAAAGCTGGCAAACAGTTCAATGGTCTCGCGCACGGTCAGCTTCTCCGACAGGCGCGTCTCCTGCAGCGAAATGCCCAGCCACTCCCGCATCTCGCGTTCATTCTCTCGCCAGGTGTGTCCAAGAATCGAAACATCTCCGGAGGTGGGCGCGAGAAGCCCCTCCAATATTTCGATCGTGGTTGTCTTCCCCGCCCCGTTCGGCCCGAGCAAACCGAAGCACTCCCCCGTCTGCACCTCGAGGTTTAGCCCGCGCACAGCCTCGACTTTGCCGTCGTAGGTCTTGCGCAGATCGCGACATTGGATGGCGGTGGGCACGCAGGCATTCTAACGCAGACTACCCTCAGCATTGTTTCCGCGGTCTGCCCTTTTCCACAGCAGTGCGAAAAGCTAAAATACCGCATCGCCCCAGCCTTTGGGGCATCTTTACTTCCATGCTTGCCCCAAAGCGCGGCTTCACTTGACAGCGTTCGCTCTAAGACGCCGGTGTGTGTCGTTTCCCTGCCGTCGGCTGCTCGCCTTCATTCGTTACAGCTCGAAAGGAAGCGCTTTATGCTGCGTAAGGTTTGTGTATCCTCGTCCCTTTTTCTGGCTTTGTCCCTCGTCTCCCTCGCTCAAGAATCCCGCCATTTCACCTTTCATTACTCCTTTTCGGTGAAGAATCTGCCCGCGGGGAAGAAGGTTCGCGTTTGGATTCCCGCGGCCCAATCAGATGCGTATCAGGAACTGAAGATGGTTTCCGTCAAGGGAGATCTGCCGCTGAAGAAAACCCGCGAGTCGAAATACGGCAATACGATTTACTTTGCGGAGACCACCGGTTCAGCGCAGCCTGAATTGCGCTTCGATGTTGCATATGAAGTGGTGCGCCGTGAACGCGTCGCACTGAGCGGCAGCCCGCTTCTAGCCAATGCCACCCTCACCAAGAGAGAGCGCCAAGAGGATTTACAACCGGACGCGCTCGTCCCCGTCACCGGACTGCCGGCGGACCTCGCAGCCAGGGTGACGCAGGGCAAGACTGAGCCGCTCGACAAAGCGCGCGCCATTTACGACTACGTCTTTACGACCATGCGTTATGACAAAACCGGCACAGGATGGGGAAACGGAGACGTGCTCTACGCCTGCGATGCCAAAAAGGGGAACTGCACCGACTTCCACTCCCTGTTCATCGCCATGGCAAGGTCGCAAGGCATTCCCGCCCGCTTCGAAATTGGCTTCCCTCTTCCCTCGGACAAGCACTCCTCCGACATCGCGGGCTACCACTGCTGGTCCGATTTCTATGTTGACGGAAAGGGCTGGATCCCAGTCGACATCTCAGAAGCATGGAAGCATCCAGAGAAGCGCGACTACTTCTTCGGATCGCACGACGTGAACCGTATGCAGTTCAGCATGGGGCGTGATCTTCGTCTGCATCCGGCCCAGGACGGCAAGCCGCTCAACTACTTTGTTTACCCTTACGTGGAAGTGGACGGGAAGGAATACCCGAACGTTTCGCTGGCGTTCTCGTTCTCAGATTCGGCGTCAACCGTTGCCCGGAACTGATCAACCTATAGGTCCGCCCAAAGCCTTGATTTGCTCGCAGATTTCTCGCCGTCGCTTTTCCCTTAGTTCATGCTCGGCATGATTAGCGTCCGAGACGCCGGTACCATGTGGGTCGTCCGACTGTTTCAGCAACGCCAACTCTTGCAGCAGGCCCATCATCAGTTCGGAATCTGTGCTCATTCGATAGTCCGCCAGTTCGTGAGATTAGTGATAGGATGCGATCCGTTGATATCCGGAACTGCGGAATCAAGTGTACACATAGCTGAACTGATTCCGGGGGTCTTGGGGACAGAGAATCTGGACGGACGGGGACTGAATTCTCACATCGCCAGAAGACCAGCTAACCTGTTCGGTCCACCCGGCCCGGGGTTTCCCGAGGGCTGCCGCATGTCGGGTGGCGAGGCGGGCGGCAGCGGAGACGCTGAATCGGCCGGTTTTGGCGCCTCTTCCGAATCCTCTCCCGGACGCCGCAAGCTTGGAGCGTTGGCTGGCCGGTCTTCCTGCTGCTTCGCTTCGGTGTCTTTCTCTGGCTTTTCGAGGATCACTTCTTTTTCGGTCCGTACGATCTTCTGGCCACCGACTTTCATGGTTTCCACACGCACGACTTCGTCGCTCACGATGCGGACGAAATCTACGTCCTGCGGCGGTTGCCCGTAGATCCACTCCTCGTAGTCGGTGTCGCCATCTCGCTCGCGCACTTTTTTCGGCGCTTTGCCCTTGGCGTGCAACACCATTTCCGTATTCATTCCAACCAGCACGTGATGCGCCTGGATGGCCTGTTTCACCTTTGGAGGCACGGCATCCAGATACGCTTCCTCTTTATTTCGCGCGTTGAAATCCAGCACCGGATACAGCACATCGCGCAACTGCCGCGCGCTCATTTCAGGAACGTACTTGTCGAAGTACACATCCAGATAAGTCCCGTGCGGATTCGGTTGCGACTCGGTGGGAGACAGGGGCGCCGACCCGCCGTTCGCACCGGAAACCTGCACGTGCTCGTACCACTTCTTGCGATGAACCGGACCGCCGTTAATATCGAAATGAATGTGGTCTTCTTTAATCTGCACAAACGAAATATGCGCGGGATCGCCCGGTTTTACTGCGGGTCCCCAGATCGCCAGAGCCTGTTGCAAATCTTGCCCGCTGGGCAGAGTCGCGCCGTTTTTCAACTTCAGGCCCTTCGCACCCATAGGAAAGAAGGCACGCGCATAGAAGATTTGTGTCTCGAAATCTCGGATGATTTCAAGCCGTGTCTGTCTTGACATACGCGGAGCGTCCGTAGGAATCGGTGGCGCGGCAGCTTGTCTTGTTGATTGGGAAGTGGAAACCGGCGGGGGCGACTGGGCTTGTTCCGGGGCCGGGGTTGAGCTCTGTCCGTGGACAAGGATCGCAGGAAGGAAAAACGGAAGCAACAAAAGGGACGCGAAACGGACACGTTCCATAAAACACCCCAGGGTCCACTTCGACCCATTATAACGCGGCGGCCGATTCGGGAAAGCACGAAAACGAATAGGCGGTAGCCCTGCCGGAAAAGACCCTGAATGGCTTCTGATTCCGGCAAAAAGGGCTTAATCCGGGCAGAGGTTGAGCGCAGCGGAGCAGAGGACCTCCCAGCCAAGACGGGCTCCGGCCGAGACGCCCTAGCCTTTG
>CAZILJ010000727.1:0-2154 GCA_964539915.1 uncultured Acidobacteriaceae bacterium
TCTCGCCGGGGCCGTCTGGTTCTCCGCATCTCGCGATAGTCCGGCAGAACACCCGCGAGTGTCTGTTACAGAACTTGCGACAATCCGATCTGGACTGTCGCTGGCCAGCAATTCGCCAAATCTGGGAAAAGAAGGCGCCGATGGCCTTCTACTCTGGAACCGCGTCGTGCGAAGCCGCGAGGTTTGGGCGGTAACCATCAGCTATTTCTGCTATGGCTACGTTGCATGGATTTTCTTCAGTTGGTTCTATCGCTATCTCGCCAAAGTCCGCGGACTCGATCTCAAAGCAAGCGCTTTCTATTCCATGCTCCCATTCCTGGCGATGCTGGTGTGCTGCCTGCTGGGTGGGATGGCGAACGATCGACTCACGAAGTGGCGCGGGCCGCGGCTCGGACGATGCGGCCTCGCAGCATTTGCCATGGCAGTGGCCGGGATCATCATCGCCTTCGGCTCGCAAGTTCAGAGCGTCCGGCTGGCAAGCGTCGTTCTCGCCGGCGGCGCTGGTGCACTCTATTTTTCCCAGAGTTCATTCTGGTCGGTAACGGCTGACATCGCGGGATCGTCGGCCGGATCTGTGTCAGGATTCATGAATATGGGCGGGCAAATCGGCGGTGCCTTGACCGGCTCCCTCACTCCCTGGATCGCGGCACAGTATGGCTGGACAGCTTCTTTTCTGGTGGCAGCTGGTTTATGTCTCTTGGGCGCGATCAGTTGGCTTGCGGTGGATCCAGTAAGAACTTTGTCACAAACACCAACTGTCGAGGCGCTAGATCAGGTCCACACCTGAGAGACCGTACTAAGTCATTGTGGCTTCCGAAGCTGCCTGCAGCGCTGTCTGCAAGGTTAGACCCAGCATCGAGGCTGAGTTGGTGTCGAGATATACGGTCGCATTGGGATGGCGGCGCAAAATCGAAGCTGGTGCCATGGGACTGATCTCTCCCTCGAAACATGCCTTCACTGCCCGGGCTTTGCGCTTGTCAGGAACAACCGCCAGAATTTCCTTGGCTTTGAGGATCTGTTTCGCTGACATCGAAAGCGCTTGCTTCGGAACCTGCGAAAGGTCGGCGAACCACGCTTCGCCCACTTGCTGTTGGCGGCAAGCCTCATCGAGATTGACAATGATGTAGGGCTCTTCGGTATTGAAGTCAGCGGGTGGGTCGTTAAACGCAATATGGCCGTTCTCACCAATGCCGAGAAACGCAATATCGATCGGCGCAGAGGCAAGCTGCGTGCCTATCTCGCGCACGACTGCGGCCGGTTCGGCGGCATCTCCAGCGAGCAGGTGATACTGTCTGATTCCGGTTTTGAGGACCAGTTGCTCCATCAGCATTTTGCGAAAGCTGCCCGGGTGGGTGATTGGTATACCGATATATTCATCAAGATGGAAGGCCTCAACCTTGGTCCAGTCAATTCCCGAAGCCTTCGTCAGCGCATCCAGGAATTCGAGTTGAGAGGCGGCAGTGGCGGCAATGATGCGTGCCTCTCCACGTTCTGAGATGGCGCGTCGAATCGCGGTGGCGGCCTGCTCGGCTGCGGCGCGACCCAATGTGATTTTGTCGTTGAACACTTTAAGACGCATGGGCCAGATCCGATTCTGTTGAAGAGATGCAAATGGCAGATTATACAAGGGCGATCCGCTAGCCAGGACACCTCCACTATGCCTTGAGGAGGGGTGCTAAAACTCATGACCGCAAATTGGCTACTTTCCCTCGCAGCGCTTGCCGCCGTTTCCAACGTGGGCGGTCTACCTGCTCTTGGTCAATCAGGCAAAGGCCACCAGGATTCGATCCTCTTCGGTGCTGCCGACTATGAGGAGTACTCGCCGTACGACCGTCTCGACGAAGACGTCCGGATGATGAAAGCGACGGGTATCACGGTAGTGCGCATCGCAGAATCCAGGTGGGGAATAACGCGGAGTCCACTATCATGCAGACTCCGCACCATGGAACGCCGGGCTGTCGTCAGGGGAGAACTCCCGCACTCCGCATAATCGTGGGAAGCTTTCGCTGAGCAAGGCAATGAGCTTGTCCGTAGCCTTGAAGCGGCCGGTGCGCACCTTTGGGGCGATAGCAGACTCGAGGGTTTCCCGCTTCAGGGTCGGGTCAGCGCGGGTGTAGATCTCCGTCGTTTGCACGCTGGAATGGCCAAGCCAAA
>CAZILJ010000728.1:0-4000 GCA_964539915.1 uncultured Acidobacteriaceae bacterium
GGGTGCAGTTGCAGAAGGCGCCGGAGAAGCTGCAAGCCGTGGCACCGAACTGCTTTTGATGGGCATTTCGGTAGCAGTCGCGTTTCTGGGCTTGATCTTTGCGTATGTGCTCTATGTCAGCAAGCCCTACCTCCCGGAAAAGATCGCGGACGCTTTGAACGGCTTTTACACCACGGTTTTGAACAAGTACTACGTCGACGAACTCTACGCGAAACTTTTCGTCAAGCCCCTGGTGGAGGGTTCGACCACCATCCTGTGGCAGGGAGTGGACCGCAAAGTCATCGACGACACGGTGAACAACGCCGCCGACGGCGCGCGGCACGTTTCTGACGAAGTTCGCCACATGCAATCCGGGAACGTACGGTCCTATGCGGGCTGGATCGCGGCGGGTTCTGCTCTGGTGATTGCCTACATGATTTGGATGGGAGTGCGATGAGCACCGATAGCTGGAGCACCTACATCCTGACCTTCGTGACCTTCGCCCCACTCGTGGGAGCTTTGCTGTTGCTGGTTTTCCCCCGCCGCGATCGCGATATCCGCATCTTCGCTCTCGTTTTTTCGCTGCTCACTTTTCTCCTCGCCCTGCACTTGCCGGTACACTTCCATCGCTCCGTTCAAGGATTCCAGTACGAAATCGACCGCCAGTGGATTTCGACCCCAGACATTCACTACCACATGGCCCTCGACGGCATCTCTCTGTGGCTGGTGGTGCTGACCACGTTCCTGACGCCGCTGTGCGTGCTGATCTCGTGGAAGTCGGTGCACGACCGGGTCAAGGAATTTTTTATTCTTCTGCTGATTCTCGAGACCGCGCTGATCGGCGTCTTCACTTCTCTCGATCTCTTCCTCTTTTATTTCTTCTGGGAATCCACGCTGATCCCGATGGCCTTGCTGATCGGCATTTTCGGGCACGAACGCAAAGTCTATGCCGCCGTGAAATTCTTCATGTACACCATGATCGCGTCGGTGTTTATGCTGGCGGCGATCCTGTGGCTCTACGCGCACACCGGCAGCTTCGATTTCGTTGTGATCCGCGATCAGATCGCGCGCGGTCGAGTGCCGAACTTGCCGGCCGCGGCGCAGTGGCTCTTTCTCGGCTTCTTCCTGGCGTTCGCGGTCAAGGTGCCGCTGTTTCCGTTCCACACGTGGCTGCCAGACGCCCACGTGGAAGCACCGACCGCGGGATCTGTCCTGCTGGCCGGTGTGCTGCTCAAAATGGGCACTTACGGCATGCTGCGCTTCAACCTTGGCCTGTTCCCCGAGCAAGCTCGTCACAATGCGCCCTGGATCATGATCCTGGCGCTGATCGGTATTATTTACGGCGCGCTCGTTGCCATGGTGCAGCCGAACATGAAGAAACTGATCGCCTATTCTTCGGTCAGCCATCTCGGCTTCGTGGTGCTCGGGATTTTCAGCTTCACGCAGGCGGGACTGAATGGCGCGATGTTCGTGATGCTCGCGCATGGAGTTTCCACCGGCGGGCTTTTCATGCTGGCCGGAATTTTGCACGAACGCCGGCACACCTATGAGATTTCTGAATTCGGCGGCCTTGCGACTCCCATGCCGGTCTACGCGGCCTCGTATCTGTTCATCGTGCTGGCCTCGCTTGGTCTTCCCTTGCTCAACGGATTCATCGGCGAGTTTCTGGTGCTGACGGGCGCGTTCCAGGCGAAACCAGTCTACGGAGTACTCGCAGCCACGGGCGTGATCTGGAGCGCCGGCTATCTGCTGTGGATGTTCCAGAGGGTGTTCTACGGCAAAGTGACGAAGCCGGTGAACCTTTCCATGCGCGACATGATCGGCTTCGAAAAAGCTGCCGTCTGGCCGTGTGCCATTGCGGCCCTCCTCATGGGCGTGGCTCCGATTCTCTGGCTGGCTGCGATCGATCCTGCAGTGCAGGCTGCGCTCACTCCATTCACACAAGTCGTCAGCAAGGTGGTAGGACAATGACAACGCTCCCAGCCGCGTTGTTGCAGACGATTCCGCAAGGTGTGGACTATGTCCGGATCCTTCCCGAATTGATCCTGTCAGTCTTTGGCATCGTGGTGATGGTGCTCGATCCTCTGGTCGATGAGGAAAAGAGTCAGAAATTGCTCGGATTTATCGGGCTCGGCGGCGCCCTCGCCGGCCTGCTCGCCACCTGGTATATGGCGCAGTCACCCGGCTTGGCATTCTCCAACATGGTGAAGGTCGATGACTTCAGCGTGTTCTTCCATTTTCTGATCATCGGCATTGCCGCAGTGGTTATGCTCAGTTCGTTCGAGTACATGGCGGTGCAGCGGATTCGCGCCGGGGAATATTACGCGCTGATTCTTTTTGGTACCGTCGGGATGGCGTTGATGTCGTCGGCGGTCGAGCTGGTTTTGATTTTCATCGCCCTCGAGATTTCCTCGATCTCCACCTATATTCTGACGGGATTTCGCCGCAACGAGGCATCGAGCAGTGAAGCGTCACTCAAGTATTTTCTTCTGGGCTCGTTTGCCACTGCGTTTTTTCTCTACGGTGTGGCGCTTATGTTCGGCGCGACTGGATCGACCAACATCGATCTGATCAGCCAGAAACTGCAGGCGGAACCGGTGCAGTTGCTGGTGTTCGTCGCGATGGCTCTGATGTTTGTCGGCTTGGGGTTCAAAGTCGCAGCCGCTCCCTTCCATGTCTGGACGCCCGACGTTTACGAGGGCGCTCCCGCCCCGGTCGTGGGTCTCATGTCAACCGCGCCGAAAGCTGCGGCATTCGCCGTCCTGCTGCGAGTTGTATTCACCATCAACGCGCCCGGCCGTTCCGGGCTTCTCTGGGTGGCTGCAGCGCTTTCGATGACCTTGGGCAATGTGGGAGCTCTGGTCCAGGGCAACGTCAAGCGCCTGCTGGCCTATTCCTCGATCGCCCACGCCGGCTATCTGCTGATGGCCTTCGCCATGACCGGCTCCGGAGATTCCATCGCTGGAATTTCGGCCGCCATGTTCTATACCGCAGCCTACGCTGCCATGAACCTGGGCGCGTTCGCCGTAGTGAGTCACTTCGCCAATGCCGGCGAACGCTACGTGACGCTGGAAGACTATGAGGGTCTCGGCCGCTCTTCTCCGCTGCTGGCGGCCACGCTGACGATTTTCCTGCTTTCGCTGATCGGAATTCCCCTGACCGGCGGTTTCTTCGCGAAGTTCTATGTCTTCAATGCCGCCATGAAAGCGCACCTGATTTGGCTGACACTGGTCGGCGTGATCAACAGCGCGATTGGCGCGTACTACTACCTCCGCCTTATTGTCGTGATGTATATGCGGGAATCTCGGAAGGAAGTTCCAGTAACGGCAATTCCCTTTGGATTGGGAGTCGCGCTGGCGATCAGCCTCGTGGCCACTGTTTATCTCGGGATCTTGCCGAACCGCATCCTGCAATTTGCTCAGCATTCGGCACAGGAATTGACCCCGCCACAGCCTTCTGCGATATCAGCAAATGGTGAGCAAATGCCGCCACCTGCGGCCATTCCGCAGCCTTGATTTTTGGGTGGAAAATTTCGAAATGCTTAACCTTTGACATAAGTTGATTTCCGGGGTACTCTAACTGGCCAGTAGCTCCTACTGATTTGTGGCAATACAGTTCTGGTTTAGCAACGGCCCCCCCACCTCGCTAATACTCTTGCTGCAAGCCAACCTACTTTTCGATGCAGCATCGGGGCGCATCCATGTCGTCTTTAGTTCTTCCTGTCGTGTCTTCGCTCTTTTTTAGCGTGCTAGCGGTCTCGGCGGTGGGTCAAGTCAATGTGCAGGGGCAGTGGAACACCTTGCCCAATAATGTCCCCATCAACCCTATCCATGCCGCACTCCTAACTAATGGCAAAGTGTTGGTTGTTGCTGGATCGGGAAACTGCGGGCCCTCGCAAGCAGGTTGTCCCTCCGGTCCGCCGTACGGACCTTCGAATGGCGCCGGAGCGTTGCTGCTAGATCCCGTGAGCGGGCAAACGATACAGCAATTTACGTTGTCGTGGGACATGTTCTGCAATGGC
>CAZILJ010000729.1:0-4244 GCA_964539915.1 uncultured Acidobacteriaceae bacterium
GGTCGGGCTCGATCTCGCTGCGCGAGAAATGATGTGGTCGAGGCTGCGGGAATTGGTCCGCCAAGGGGCATCGATCGTTCTTACCACCCACTACCTCGAAGAAGCTGAAGCGCTCGCGGATCGCGTGGTGGTCCTCGCGAAAGGACACACGATCGCAAGCGGTACCGTAAACCAGTTGCGCTCTCTGGTAGGACGGAAGCGCATCACCTGCGAGACTTCTCTCCCGCCCGAGTTGGTGGCGGCCTGGCCTGAGGTTCAGACCGTGATCCGCGATCGCGCACGGTTACACATCACCGCGAGCAATTCCGACGCCGTCGTAAAGCGGCTGGCCATGGCCGACGGCAACTTCCTGGACTTGGAGGTTCACCGCGCCGGGCTGGCCGAGGCTTTCACCGAACTTACACAGGCCGAACCGCAGTCTGAGTTAACCCGGGAGGTCGCGTCATGAGTGCAACAACTTTTTCCATCGAAAACAATCGGACCGGCAGGGGCGAGATGAGCCGTGCGAAGCTGTGGCATGCGTATCTCACGGAAACCAAGTACGAGTGTCTGCGAGCTTTGCGCGCCCCGGCATTCGCCATCCCTTTCTTGCTGCTTCCAATCGTGCTTTACGTTCTGTTCGGAGTGTTTCTTGCCGGTAGCATGAGCCATGGGGACCCGACCGTCGCCAAGATCATGTTCGTCAACTGGTCCGTGTTCGGCGTGATGGGGCCGGGGATGTTCGGATTCGGCATGTTTGTGGCGTCGGAGCGCGAGCAGGGCCTGCTTACGCTCAAGCGCGCTCTGCCCGCGCCCCGGGGGAGCTACTTGCTTGCGAAAATGATCATGGCCACGCTGTTCGCCGCGATCGTGATGGTGACTCTGGTTGCGGCCGCCGTAGCGGTGGGGCGTCCGGGATTAACCCTCGGCCAATACATTGGAGTTGGGTTGCTCGACATGGCCGGATCGCTCCCGTTTTGCGCCGTAGGACTGTTCATCGGCACGCGAGCCTCGGCCAAAAGCGCTCCGGCGTTTGCCAACCTCGCCTATTTACCGTTCATGCATCTGGGAGGACTCTTTTATCCACTCCCGCGGTCGGTGCAGCCGCTCGAATTTATCTCGCCCGCGTTCTATCTCGACAAGCTCGGGCTGCTTTTCGTAGGCGCGCCCAGCCTCGACCAGTTGGCAGTTGGAGCGGCCGGCCCATCGAGCCATGTAGGGCCGACGATGCAGGTCATTGTGCTCGCCGCAGTGGCTTTCACGTTCACCGCGCTAGCCATCCGCCGGCTGGCGCGTGTGGGATAGCTCTTAGCCGGACGAGCCAGACGCCCAGAGGTAAAAGCCGAGAGCCAAATGCGATAAGATCAGAGCTTATGAAAACGTCCAATGTCGAGGCTGCGACACGCGAGAACGCCGCGACTGTGCCTCGCCCGTCTAATTTCATACGCGACATCATTCTCGAAGACCTGAAGACCAATAAGTACGATGGCCGGGTGCAGACGCGCTTCCCTCCCGAGCCCAACGGATATCTGCATATTGGGCACGCAAAGGCGATCTGCCTCGACTTCGGACTCGCCGACGAGTTTGGCGGACACACGAATCTGCGGTTCGACGACACCAATCCCGAGAAGGAAGAGACCGAGTACGTCGACTCCATCATGGCCGACGTGAAATGGCTAGGCTTCAAGTGGGACGGACTGTTTTACGCGTCGGACTATTTCGACCAGCTCTATGAGTGGGCTGTGAAACTCATTCGAGACGGCAAGGCCTACGTCGACGATCTTTCCGCAGAAGAAATTCGCAAGTATCGCGGGACGCTCACCGAGCCCGGCAAAGATAGCCCGCATCGGAACCGCTCCGTGGAACAGAATCTGGATCTATTTCGGCGCATGAAGGCGGGAGAATTTCCCGACGGCTCGCGTGTGCTGCGCGCGAAAATCGACATGGCCTCGCCGAACCTGAACCTGCGCGATCCGGTGATGTACCGCATCCTGCATGCCGAGCATCACCGCACCGGCAACAAGTGGTGCATCTACCCCATGTACGACTACGCCCACGGGCAATCGGATTCGCTCGAACGAGTTACCCACTCGATGTGCACGCTCGAATTCGAGGATCACCGCCCGCTGTACAACTGGTTCATTCAACAGCTGGGCATCTTTCCGTCGCAGCAAATTGAGTTCGACCGCTTGAATCTGACGCACACCCTGCTCAGCAAGCGAAAGCTGCTGCAATTGGTCGAGGAAGGCCGAGTGAGTGGCTGGGACGATCCGCGCATGCCGACGCTCGGTGGCATTCGACGCCGTGGTTATACTCCCGAGGCGATCCGCAATTTCACCGCTTCCATCGGAGTTTCGAAGACAACCGGCTCGATTGAGCTGGCCATGCTCGAGCACTTCGTTCGCGAGGACTTGAACAAGCGCACGCCTCGCGTGATGGCCGTCCTTCGTCCCCTGAAAGTGGTGATCGACAACTATCCCGAGAGCCAGGTCGAGGAGATGGACGCGGTCAACAACCCCGAAGATCTGGCCGCGGGTAGCCGCAAAGTCCCGTTCTCGCGCGTGCTCTACATCGAGCAGGATGACTTCCGCGAAGTCCCTCCCCCAAAATATTTCCGTCTGGCGCCGGGGCGCGAGGTGCGGCTGCGCTATGGCTACTTCGTCACTTGCAACAGCGTCGTCAAGAACGAGAAGGGTGAGGTCGTAGAAGTCCACTGCACCTACGATCCAGCGACCCGTGGCGGAAATGCTCCCGACGGCCGCAAGGTGAAGGCGACCATCCACTGGGTTGCCGCGGGGAGTGCAGTCGATGGCGAAGTGCGCATCTATGAAAACTTGTTCACCAAGGAGAATCCGGCCGAGGTGGAAGAAGGCCAGGATGTTCTCGACAATCTCAATCCGAACTCATTGGAGATCGTCGCTGACGCGAAGCTGGAACCATCTCTCGCCAATGCCCCCGCCGGCACCCGCTATCAATTCGAACGCCTCGGATATTTCTGCGTGGATCCGGACTCAACTCCAGGGAAGCCGGTCTTCAACCGCACCATCGCCTTGAAAGACAGTTGGGCAAAGGTGGAGAAGAAGCAGGGCGGGAGGGGCTAAGATTTTGGGTATTCGCGGACCAGTCCCAGCCATCCGAGGGAAGGTTGTAAATCCCTCGCTAAGGTCTGAGCCGCAGTTCGGCGTTGTCCAACTGTGAGCGCAAGGTCTCGAGGAAATTCAGCTCGGCCCCGGCATTTGTCCAGGCTACGTTTCCGTCGCGATCGACGAGGACCAGCAACGGAACCGCGGTTGCACCCCATGTCTTTCGGTGTGTCTCACCGACGTCGTGCCAATTCTTCCAAGGGAACTTCTGCGATGAGAAATAGTCATCTCCACGTTCGGGCGTTTCGTCTTCATCCACACTCACAAGTGCGAGACCGTTATCGATATACGATCGGGGCAGTTGTGCAATCGCTTTCATCTCTTCGGTACAGGCCCGGCACCACGTAGCCCAAAAGTCCACAAGGGTTACCTTGCCCCGGAGCTCAGTGAGATCGAATGAGCTACCATTCTTGTCGACCAGTTTGAGTGCAGGCGCTGCGCTTCCCACGGTTAAGGGCGGCGACATTGGCTGGCGGGCATCGTCGATTAAGGAGGCATTCGCGGGCGGATTGAACTCGAACAGCGACGGATCGGGCGCCGTGTCCAGATCCACTCTGGTGTAGGTGATCTCGACAGTTCGCGTTTTACTGTTTTCATCGTCATCAGCCGATCCCGGCCCGCTGGTGGAGAGGACCGTCTTTCGTACCAGCCCAGTTGCCTTTTCAATCCAGTAGGTGTGATCCCGAGTCGAGTTCGTTCCCTCCCGAAAAGACATCGAATGCACCGCATGAACGACGTAGCAAGGAAACTTTGTCTTCGCGATCCTCACCAGTTCGTCATGCTGCAACACGGAGGTATCGGCATCGTCGTCGAGCTGTAGAAGGCTGTGTATCGCCGATTTGATCCAGCCCTCCGTAGTCCCTCCCGCCGTGCCGCGAGCCTGCGAACCTGACTTCGTCGAGTCCGGAGACTGCACGCTGTAGGCATGCGCGCCTGGACGATAAAACCAATCGCTCTGGCTGTCGCTGATGCGGAGACCCGTCAAGCCACTTCCTTTTTGCTCCCAATGATATTTGTCATCCGCAGCAGCGACGGCGTACATCTGCTTCGACCAGCCATGCGAATAGGGTGACGATGAGGTAATCGTAGTTTCAAACTCAAGACGAAATGACTTCGAGTTGC
>CAZILJ010000730.1:0-10451 GCA_964539915.1 uncultured Acidobacteriaceae bacterium
CGAAGGAAACATCGTTTGCCGCCTCTTTGAAAAGGACGCGCCCAAGACCGTCGCCAATTTCGTCGAACTCGCCGAGGGCAAGCGGGAGTGGACGCACCCCTCGACACGCAAGAAGTCGAAAGACCGCCTGTACGATGGAACGATTTTTCATCGCGTGATTCCGGATTTCATGGTCCAGGGGGGAGACCCTCAGGGGACGGGCATGGGCGGGCCAGGATATCAGTTCGAAGATGAGACCAAGGGCTCGCCGCACAAGTTCGACAAACCGGGCAAACTCGCCATGGCCAACTCCGGACCAAATACCAACGGCTCGCAGTTCTTTATCACCACGGTGCCAACGACGTGGCTCACGGGCAAGCACACAATTTTTGGCGACGTCGTGGAGGGACAGGAGATTGCCGAAAAAATCACTCGAGTTCCTCAGAATCGCCAGAACCGGCCAAATAAGGATGTGGTTCTGAAGAAGGTGACGATCGAGAAGGTGTAAGTTCGGCACCCTGGCGGTTTAGCTCGACTTTGACTCCGGGTGCAGCGATCAGCTTTTCATCCGCTGTCACCAGCGTCAGATCAAAGACTTTGGCCGATGCCGCGATGAAACGGTCCGAAGGATCGCTGTGGCCGAGGCTCGGCGTGGATGTTTCCAGGGCGACTTCGAAGGTCAGCGGCGCCTCCTGCAATTGTGGTTGGTCCACAGTTCGCCGCGCCCATGAGACCGCGTCTTCATTCAAATTGCACTCTTCCCTTTTGGGTGAGCATTACCAGCTTCCAGGCGCTGATGGGCGAAAGCCACACCTGGTGCTCTCGGTTGCCGATGGCCCGCGCGATGCGCTTTGACAGACGCCTTGGCTCTAGCTAGCACGCTCCAAAGCCAAATGTGCGTATCGAGCAGGAGTTTCATTACGGGTGGCTTCCCAGTCGCTTTCGCCGCTGATGGAGCCCACGATGGCGCCAACGATGCGCCCGGTTCCAACCATGCACCCAGCCGCTTTCCTACCGGCTTTCGAGGAGACGGTGGGACAACTTCGGCCACTGGCTTGCCGAAACGGGTGACCCGGATCGGCTTACGTGTCTTGCCGACTGCTTCGAGAATCCCGAGGCACTTGGCTTTAAACTCGGAGATGGCGATTCCTTCATGACTCATTCATACCATGGTCAATGACCATGGTTAATTCGCCTTCGAGCAAATCCTAGGGGCAGGTATACAATTCCAGCCCATGGCCGTGACGACCTCACCCTCAACGGATGGCTTTCTCAAGCTCTTGCTGTTCGTACTCGTCGGTGGCGGGCTGATGTGGTTAGGACGATGGAGTTCACGGCTGGGTGCAAATTCCGAGATAGAACCTCTGTCTGCCGCACCCACGCCCGACGTAGAGGACCTGCTGCCTGACGAGAAGAGGAAACCTCGGGTCTGGCCTCCGTCCGCGGAGGAGGCTGCCGCTTCTCTCCCTTTTGATCCCGTCCTGGGGAAGATCCGTATGGAGAAGTTCTTCTTCGATAAGGTGGACCTGACTGCTGGCCCCACCGAGCCCGAGGTTTTCGCGGATGATCTACACGTTGAACTCTACGATCCGGACAGTGGTTATCGGTGGTGGCAGTCCTATTTTGTAGCCACTCCGCAGGGGCTGGCGAAGATTCTTCGGGACAAATCCTGGAAATATCTGCACGCCCCGGAAATACTTGTGCTGCCCCGCTATGACTTGGAGGAGATTCGACGGGCAGTTGTGAGCCGCATCATGGCGGACCACGAATTTTTTAAGGATCGAAAGCAGCAGGAAGAAGAATCGCTTTAAGCTTAAGCGGACAAAAAAAGTCCTGCCCCCTTGGGAGCGGCATTCGAACTGATGGCGGTTCGATCTAGACGTTGATCACGCCTACGAGCTCCTTCACCGCTGCGGCGCTCTTGTCGAGGCCCGCTTTTTCTTCCGGCGTGAGCTTGATCTCGATGATTTGCTCGATCCCCTTCGCGCCCAGCTTTACCGGAACACCGACGTAAAGGCCGGTGATCCCGTATTCGCCTTGCAGGTATGCCGCGCAAGGCAGGATCTTCTTTTTGTCTTTCAAGATCGCTTCGACCATCTCCGTTGCGGCCGCCGAGGGCGCATAGTACGCCGATCCGGTCTTGAGATACTTGACAATTTCGGCGCCTCCATCGCGGGTGCGTTGGACCAGGGCTTCGAGCTTTGTCTTCTCGATCAACTCCGTAATTGGAATGCCTGCGACCGTCGAGTAGCGTGGCAGTGGAACCATGGTGTCGCCGTGCCCTCCGAGAACGAAGGCAGTGACGTTCTCGACGCTGACCTTCAGTTCGGCAGCAATGAAGGCGCGGAAGCGCGCGGAATCGAGTACTCCGGCCATGCCGATGACGCGCTCGCGCGGGAAGCCGCTCAGCTTGTAGGCGGCTTGCGCCATGGCGTCGAGGGGATTGGAAACAATGATCAGAATGCAATTCGGTGAGTGCTTCACCACTTCGCCGACGACGGCTTTCATGATGCCGTAATTGGTGTTGAGCAAATCGTCGCGGCTCATGCCGGGCTTGCGCGGGATGCCAGCGGTGATCACAACGATGTCGGAATTCGCGGTGTCTTTGTAATCGTTCGTGCCGCTGATGTAGGAGTCGCGCTTTTCGATGGGCATAGCCTCAAGCAGATCGAGACCCTTGCCCTGGGGCACGCCTTCGATGATGTCGATCAAGACTACATCGGCTAGTTCTTTAGAGGCGATCCAGTGAGCGGCCGTCGCGCCCACGTTGCCCGAGCCTACGATGGTGACTTTGCTTCGCATGAATGATTCCTTTCACAGCAGTATTTAGAAATTAGCATTCGGCAATTAACAGAAACCGCCCGGGCTATGCCCGCCGGACAGCCGAGCGCAGTTGTCCCCACACGAGCTAATTGCTAACCGCTAAAAGCTGATTGCTCACACCAGCACGCCGGCACCCATGTTCTCGATGATATGGCCGGCAAACTCGCTGGTCTTGACTTTGGTGGAGCCGGGCATCAGGCGCTCGAAGTCGTAGGTGACTTTTTTCTGTTCGATGGTGCGCTCCACGCTTTGTTCGATCAGATCAGCGGCCTCGCTCCAGCCCAGGTGCCGGAACATCATCACTCCCGACAGGATCACGGAGCCGGGATTGATGACGTCTTTATCCGCGTACTTGGGGGCTGTGCCATGGGTCGCTTCGAAAATGGCGTAGCCGTCGCCGATGTTGGCTCCGGGAGCGATTCCGAGTCCGCCGACCTGCGCTGCGCAAGCGTCGGAGATGTAGTCGCCGTTGAGGTTGGGCGTGGCGAGCACGGAATATTCGTCGGCGCGCGTGACTACCTGCTGGAAGATCGAGTCGGCAATGCGGTCGTTGATCATGATCTTCTTCTTCCATGCGCCGTTGCCATGCGTCGAGTAGATGCGATCGAGAACTTGCTTTACTTCTTTTTCCACCGCCTGGCGAAATGTCGGTGGTGCGAACTCCATCCCGGGCTCGATCATCTCTGCATTTTCTGCCACGGTGAGATTCGGATTCTTGTCTTTGTTGCCGATAATCCAGCTCTCGCGTTCGGTGACAACCTGGTCGCGGAACTCTTCCGTGGCGACGTCGTATCCCCACTGGCGGAATGCTCCTTCGGTAAATTTCTGGATGTTGCCCTTGTGCACCAGCGTCACCGACTTGCGGCCGGACTCGAGCGCGTGCTGGATCGCCATGCGCACCAGGCGCTTGGTTCCGGTGACGGAAATCGGCTTGATGCCGATTCCGGAGTCGAGTCGGATTTGCTTCTTGCCGCCCTTCAGCATCTCTTTGTTGAGGAATTCGATCAGTCGAGCGCAGTCGGGAGTTCCCTGCTCCCACTCAACGCCGGCGTAAACGTCTTCCGTGTTTTCGCGGAAGATGACAACGTCCATGCGCTCAGGATGCTTCACGGGAGAGGGCACGCCGCTGTAATACTTCACGGGGCGGACGCAACAATAGAGGTCGAGAATCTGGCGTAGCGCCACGTTGAGTGAGCGGATGCCGCCCCCTACCGGGGTAGTGAGTGGACCCTTGATGGCAACGCGAAACTCGCGGATGGCGTTCACGGAATCGTCGGGGAGCCAGGTGTCGAACTTGGCCTTGGCTTTCTCTCCGGCGAAGACTTCGTACCAGGCGACGCGGCGCTTACCCTTGTAGGCTTTTTCAACCGCGGCGTTAAACACACGCAGGGAGGCTTTCCAGATATCTCGACCCGTGCCATCCCCCTCAATGAAAGGGATGACCGGATTGTCTGGAACGCTGTACTTGCCATTTGCGTAACCGATTTTGTTGCCGTCCGCAGGTACAGCTACGCCGTTATAAGAGCTCGCCATGCACACTACCTCCGCTATCAGAGTATCCAAACAGGATTTGGAAAACCTTCAATTATAAAGAAATGCTTTGCATTGGAGGCATTTATTGTGACTTCCCGAGGGTTTTCAAAATCGGCATCAGGTGAGGCTCACCTATGCCATAATTTCAGTTCCGAGGGGAACTACCGGAGGATCTTCCATGATTCGTTCTGCATGTCTGCTCCGATCGTTATCTGCGGGACTGATGTTCATCGTTGCGCTGTCAAGCGCGGCCCTTGCCGACGGTCGCGATCGCACACAGGTTGGAAGCAACATCAGCATCGGACCAGATGAGGAAGTGAATGAGGCCACCTGTTTTGGCTGCAGCATCCGGGTGCGCGGACATGTTTCCGGCGACGTCACTGCCTTCGGCGGAAGCGTCGTGGTGGAGGATCAGGGCCAGGTGGGCGGGGACACCACTGTTTTTGGCGGGGATGTCCGGATCGACCGGGAAGTGAAACTAGGCGGCGATGTCACAGTATTCGGCGGCCGGATTCGCCGCGACCCCGCAGCGACAGTCGGCGGGGATGTCACGACGATGGGGGGCCCGGGTTGGATCTTTCTGCTTGTTCTCCTCCCCTTGATCTTCCTCGGTGCGCTTGGGGCGTTCGTCGTTTGGCTGATCCGGCGGCTCATGCGGCCCTCGATTCCGGCGGCGGCGGCCTGACGTGCCGGCTGATCCAGCGGCTGCTTACCACCGTCGGGTGCCAAACGTCTTCCGCACACCCACGGTCAAGTAGCGGCCCCAGGGCCCGTTGGTTCCCAAGTCGGCTGGGCCTAAATTTCTATCTCGCGCGCCCAAACGATCAAACAGGAAGTGCTGCGTCACGCGAAACTCGAATCCCTTGTCGATGTAGACCCCGATCCCCCAGGAGTGTTCAATTCCGATCGCGTCGGGCGACCAGGTGTAAAGGGTCTTCGGTATCGTCTTGCCGAACAGGAACGCTGGTGCTCCGTAAACCATGAACCTTCGCAGCGGACCCCGGCCAAAGGGACGAACTTCCAGAATGCCTGAAAGCATGTAACGTGCAAACAGGCTGCAGGGCGCATTGACTCCGCCGTACTGGCCTGCGTTGCCGGCGCAGAGATTGGGATCAATCTCGTTATGCGGAGGCGCCAGGTCAAACTGCGCCCAACCCCAGAACATGTCACGGGGAAAGAACATTCTTTCTCCCGGATCGGCTTCGTGCCAACTGCCTTGCGAACTGTTGCTTTGTGAACTACCGCCCTGAGTTGCCAGGGATGAAGAGACCTGGGCACCCGCGAACGAGATCAGTACAGGAACCGCAAACAACCACGCCCACCTTTTCATTTTTCCTCCGAGGGAATTCAGTCCGGTTACGGTGTTCAGACACACCCGGGTCCTTGGCCCGGACAAGAGACCTGAACAACGTTTGACTCAGCAGAGCGGAACATTGTAGCAAGCACCCAGCCTACGAACTGCGGCCACACTTGTGCGGACGCGTTCGCGCATTCCTTCTCTTCCAGAATTCATATCCCATACTCGTTTTATTCCATTCATAGTACGTTCACACTAGCGGGAATCGCGCTAAACCTCGCAAAAACAGGGGTCTGCGGGTTTGGTGCGCGGATTGCACAAAGGTGAGGTACAGAAGAACCCAGGACACTTATGCCACAAGAAATTTCGGTGTCGTATCAGGCGATCAAGAGCAAGGTTTACAGGTTGATTGATTCCCTCGTGGTCAGCGAAAAGAGCGAAACCGAGGTGCAGGAGTCGATTCGCCGCTGGTGGGCCTTGATCCATCCCGCGGACCGGCCGATTGCGCAGAAATATCTTCTGATGGTGCTCGGGCGCTCGGGCTCGGCGTTGGACGCGATGGGAGACGCGCTTCTTTCCGTCACCCCCTGTGAGCTTCCGCGGCCGCAGATGGGTGATTCCCTGCTTCCGGGCAAGCGCATGCGCGTGCTCGAACGCATGGTCAAAGAGAGCTCGGTCCGAAGCGTGGTTTAGGCCCGCGACCCGGTCGGAGACATAGAATTTACAATTCCCCTGTTGCGCAGAGGATCACTTCGTCCGTATCCTCAATCTTGCCCCTAAAACAGCATTGGCACACAGGAGGTCAAGATGGAGCCGTCTGTCCCGAATCGCGGGAAGTCCAACATTCGCCTTTCTCTTCGGATCGTTACTTTCGGAGTACTGCTGATTATGGCCACATCGCTGTTTGCAGGATCTGGGGTTTACAACTTCACTCTCAACTCGATCGATGGCAAGCCGTCGCCGCTGGCTGACTACAAGGGAAAAGTCGTCCTTCTGGTGAACGTGGCGAGCCAATGCGGCTACACTCCGCAATACAGCGCGCTGGAAGCTATCTACGAAAAATACAAGGATCAAGGATTTGTGATTCTCGGCTTTCCGGCTAACAATTTCGGTGCGCAGGAGCCGGGCACGAATGAGGAGATCAAGACGTTCTGCACGCGCAAGTACAGCGTGACCTTTCCCATGTATTCCAAGATTTCGGTGAAGGGATCCGACCAGGCGCCGCTGTATGCTTACCTCACGAAAGACACGGGAGCAGGAATGGCCGGCGAGATCAAGTGGAACTTCACCAAGTTCCTGGTCGACCGTGACGGTAAGGTGGTCCAGCGATTTGAACCCGCCGTTACTCCGGACTCGAAGGAAGTAACCAGCGCCATTGAAAAGCAACTGAAGCCGTAACGATTCCGCTGGAATCGAGACTCGCTGATCTGGTCAGGCCGGGTTCGCGAACGGCGGAATCCGCGGTCGCAAGTGTTCAAGAAACGCTCGGTGTACGTGACTGCGGAAGTGCTGTTTCAACTGAACGATTCCAACCCTCCGGTTGGCACTTTCATCTGCGAGTGGCAGGAAACGGCAGCCATCCCTTTTTTCCACCGCCATCTCCCGCACCACGGAAACACCCGTCCTGGCTGCGTCCATGGCCACGATGGTAAGTGAACTGGCCGCTTTCGAAAACCACCTTGGAATGCAGGCGGGCCCCTCCTCAGGCCGCCAGGTGTGTTTTCGCGAAAGCAGTGGCCTTCCTTGAGCATGGCGTCTCGCTTCTTGAACGAAGTGATCGAGCACGAGGCATGGTTCATCGAGTTGTTGGCCCATCAGCGCGATGGGAAATCGATTCCATCCGGCCACTTCCGCCGTGGCGAGCCGGGACATGCCCCCTACAGCAAGAATGCGGGCTTCTACAATCCGTAGCGATTCCGTTTCAGTGGTCCTGCCTAGGTTGAAAAACCGGCAGGACCATCTTTTTCTGGGGGCCACCTCAACAAACGGAAATTTATGTACGCTAAGGCCTCTCCGGCTGCCCTTCTGCCAGCCTGCCGGACAGTGTTTAGTAAGTAGTAATGTCCGAAGTGGCGACAAACCGACCGGAGCCCGGGAAAGATCCAAATATCGTTTGGATGAGCGACTCGGATCACCGCGGCACTAAAGAGGTACCCGCGCCGAGGCACAGTCTTGAGCAACTGCTGACTGCGATCATCCAGTGCGCGACGTAGCTCGAGGGTTCATTGCACCAGCGAATCATCAGTAACGAAGGCGTCGGGCCACACTGCCTGCATCAATTCCTGCTTGCCGCTCAGCCGTCCAGAGTGTTCCACCAGGTACTTGAGGGTTTCATATACCTTAGGGCGAAGTTTGATTTCCTCTCCCGCTTTGAGCACACACCCCTTGGTGATGTTCAGCGTGAACTCGCCGAAGTGATAGTTTAGGGAACTCGTTTCCAAGGGTGCTCCGTTTCCGCAAAAGCCAAGCGGGCCTGTACGTCCGGATTTCGGCTTTTTTTCGGCGTTGTTTCGTTACTTGTCGTACTGACGCTTGTTACTTTGGGCCTGCTAGGCGAGATGCAACACTTCATAGCGCGTCTCTCTAGAACAACCCAGGACGGGACGCTCTCCAGAGCGGATTCTAGCAAAATGTGGTTGCCGCAGAAGTCATCAGCAATGCAGCAGTGGAAGATGAACACCGATCCGCAAAGGAGACACGTCGAGTGAACACACCGCAGGTTCCTACGAGTCACATGAAAGCTCTACAATTCGCGAAGCAATTCCAGTCTTTCATGATCTCTTTCATGCTAATCAGCGCTTGGCCCTTGCGCGCCCTTGCGCAAGATAGCCACTCGCCCACGACACAGCAACAACAGGAACTGACGCCGGAACAGCAGAGTCAGCAGAGCGCACTTCTCAAGATTGTCCGAGAATCGACCGCCCGCTTCCAAGATGTGAGGATGGCGGAAAGCGAGGGGTATCGCCTTGAATTCGGCTGCGTGAGCGGACCCGACTCGGGGGAAATAGGTCTTCACTATGTGAATGGCACGCTGGCGGGTAACGGCATGGTGGACGCCACGTGTCCCCAGATCGTGCTCTACGAGGTGCAGCCGAACGGCGATCTGAAATTGACCGCGCGGACTATCTGGTCCTCGCCTCCTTATGGGATGCGAAACATTCGGGCAGGCCGCCGGAGCTCATGGGACAGTTCTCTCATCACTTCGAGTCGCCCAATCGCTTCGGTCTCCCGGCCTTCTACACCTTGCATGGCTGGGCGTGGAAGGCGAATCCCAATGGCGCATTTGTAAACTGGCACCCCCACGAAGGGGCTGCGCGGAGCAGCCGACCCAAGTACTTTTCAGCGGCGCGCCTTGAAGACTAGAGTGGCAAGGATATTTGCAGGATATCGAGGAATCTATGCAACAGGAAGCAGTCAATGAATTCAAAGCTCAGCTCCGGGGTGATCTGCTCGAGCCCACTGACGCGCGCTACGAAGAAGAGCGCAAAGTCTATAACGCCATGATTAGTCGCAAACCGCGTTTGATCGCCAAGTGCGCTGACGTGGCCGATGTGATGACCGCCATTCGTTTTGGCCAGCAACATGATCTGCGGGTTTCGATTCGAGGCGGGGGCCATAACGCCGGAGGGTTGGGAGTCTGCGACGATGGCCTGGTCATCGATCTCTCCCGCATCAAGTACGTTCATATCGATCCCGCAGCACGAACTGTGCGGGTGGGCGGCGGTTGCACCTGGGGCGACGTTGATCACGCGACGCATGCGTTCGGGCTCGCTGTACCGTCTGGAATCATTTCGACAACCGGCGTTGGGGGCCTGACTCTGGGCGGCGGCATGGGGCACCTGACACGAAAATATGGGTTGACCATCGACAATCTGTTGGCGGCGGATGTTGTCCTCGCCGATGGAAGATTTGCAGTAGCGAGTGCCGATCAGAATACTGATCTGTTCTGGGCTATCCGCGGAGGCGGAGGAAACTTCGGTGTGGTGACGTCGTTCCTGTTCCAGGCGCATCCGGTTCAAATGGTATGTGCCGGCCCGATGTTGTGGAATCTGGACCAGTCCGCCGATATCATGAAATGGTATCGCGAGTTCATTGTTCAAGCGCCGGAAGAGATTAGCGGTTTCTTTGCATTTCTCACCGTCCCGCCCGGGCCGCCTTTCCCGGAAGCTTTGCACTTCAAGAAAATGTGCGGCATTGTATGGTGCCACGCTGGAACGCTGGACCAGGCAAATGAGCTTCTTGATCCGCTGCGGAGTTTCCGCCCTCCGGCCTTTGAGTTTTTCCAGCCCATGCCGTTTCCCGTTTTGCAAAGCATGTTCGACGGGCTTTATACGCCGGGTCTGCAGTGGTACTGGAAGGCGGACTTCGTGAATGAGTTGAGCGACGAGGCTATCGCTCTCCACGTAAAGCATGGCTCAGAACTACCCACACTACACTCCACGATGCACCTGTACCCGATCAATGGGGCCGCGCATAAGGCCCGAAGCAATGACACCCCGTGGAGTTATCGCGATGCCAACTGGAGCGAAGTGATTGTCGGCGTAGACCCAGATCGGGCTAATAGGGATCGCATTACCGTTTGGGCTAAAGACTACTGGGAGGCGTTGCATCCATACGGCGCCGGAGGGGCGTACGTAAATTTCATGATGGAAGGCGAAGGCGAAGACCGCATTCGCGCCACGTACGGTAGCAACTACGAGAGGCTGGCCAGGGTTAAGGCGAAGTACGATTCAACTAATTTCTTCCGCGTCAATCAGAATATCCGACCGGACGCAAGCGCGGAGGGCCCCGCCTTAGCCCCTTGAACGACTTCATCCTA
>CAZILJ010000731.1:0-11267 GCA_964539915.1 uncultured Acidobacteriaceae bacterium
TTCGATCGAATATCCGTCGCGGGTGAGGAATTCGTGTTCTACGCGGTGATAGCGATCAGCGACAGCATCGTACTCCGGGCTCGTATGGTCAAGTTCCGCCATGCTGTGGGTCAGAGATTCGAGTTCCGTTTCCATCGCTCGCAGGTCGTCAAAGACCGACATGCACTCGGCGAAGACACTGCGGCCGGCGAGCGTGAGGCCATCCTGCGGAAGATATCCGGCAGAGGTGCCTTTGGCGATGGTGAGCGACCCGTAGTCAAACGTGTCCATGCCGGCGAGAACCTTCATCAGTGTGGATTTGCCGCTGCCGTTTCCGCCGACTAGGCCGATGCGATCGCGGGGCGTGATGAGCCAGTCCACGTTTTCGAAGAGGAGTTTGTGGCCAAACCGTTTTCCGGCGCCGGAAAGCTGAATCATGAGCTGGAGTTATCGTCTCACAAAACCAGTGCCGAGTATCGGGTGGCGGATACCGAGTTCGGAGACGACACTCCGTGCAGCTAGGCTAAGTCTACAAAGCCGTCCCCTTCGGTTGACTCAATCCGGTCGGGGATCCGGTTAGTAATAGTAGGCAATCCATCAGATCACGGGCCTCGCGAGCCTTCGCCACGCGTGCGGAAGCGTGCTTCGTCGATGTTTTGCTCCAGCACTCTCTTGCTCAGAATTGGGCCGTCCGATTCTGTTTCAGCAACAGTTTCGACAGCCGTGAGCCACGATCCCTTGCGAGTGTTGATCGTGGTTCGATCGATCGGCAGTCTCTTCGGCGGGTTAAACATCGGGGAAAGTATCGCACAGCACCCGCAAAAATCAGGGCCAGATTACGGTAGCAATCGGATCTTTGGAGGCGGCGGAGGGACGGGCGTTGCGCGCGCTGGAGTGACCATCCCAGAGTCCGTGGTGCAAATGAATGCGTTCGACGGCGCGGTCGATGACGGTTTCGAGTTCGCGAAGATACTTTACTTCGCGGCCTCTGGCGAGGCGGCGCTTGGCTTCTTCAGGACTGACCCAAGTCGGGTGACGATTGCCTTCGTCGGGACGGCGCATCTGATGGACCTCCATGAGGAAGGCCTTGATCACGAATTCCTGCACTCCACCGGGCTGCCAGAATACGCCCTTGGAATGGATGTAGAGGTGGAAGTGACGCGGCTCAATGGTGCCGATCGCACCGGCTTCTTCGGCGGCTTCGCGCTCGGCGGCCTGGCTGTGCGAGAGGCGAGGGTCAGTCGACCCCTTGGGGAATGTCCACTTGTTGCCGCCGTTGGTATTCACCAGGAGGAACTCGACCGCGTTGCCGCGCCTGCGATAACAGATCGCAGCCACTTGAAGCGGCAAGGACTTCGCGACGCGGGCTGAACCCATTCGAGCGGCCTCCGGTAAATATCCTACATGCAAGATATTTCACCTGTGTGAATGTGCAACAATAATTGTGCACTTCAGAGGGTTACGAAAGAGTTACGTACTTCGATTACAGCCCTCGCCCGTACACCGGAATCGCCGCTCCGGTTACGTCTTTACCGGCATCTCCGGCGAGCCACACGATCAGGCTGGCGACCGACGCGGGCTGCACCCACTGCGAGGTGTCAGCGCCGGGCATGGCCTTGCGGTTGTCAGCCGTGTCCATCGTTCCCGGCAGAATAACGTTGGCTGTGATGCCGTGGTCTTTGTTTTCGAGCGCGACCGTGCGCATCAGCGAAACCAGCGCGGCCTTGGATGCGCTATAGGCGCCGACGCTGGGTCCGGGATCTTCAGCCGCGCGGGTACCGATGGCGATGATGCGTCCGGCACCCGATTTGCGCATGTGGGGGATCACGGCCCGCAGCATGTGGAACGCGCTGTTGAGGTTCATGTCGAACATGCGCTGGAAAGTGGCGTCGTCAGTGTCGGCAACGGCCTGGCCTCCTGAGAAGCCGCCGACCAGGTGGGCAAGGACGTCGATCTTGCCGAAGCGGGAGACGACAGTGGCGGCTGCCTTCTGGGCGGCGTCGAGACCATCGAGCAAAGCCGCGAGCGCGCTGAAGTTCGGGTGGTCGAAATCGGACTGCTGGATTTTGGGGGAGAGTCCGACCACAGCAAAGCCGGCGTCAAGCAACGTCTTGGTGACGTGTGTTCCGAGGCCGCCCTTGGCTCCGGTGACGAGTGCTATTTTTTCAGGCATAGGGATGACTCCGAGCATCCATCATCATAAATGCTCCTCCCAATCGCCCTATTGTAAGTTTAAGGAGTACTCTTCGTGGACGGGGAGCATTTCATCGCGGCTCCCAACTGCGGAACAGCTTTGTGCTTGGCCAGCGTGAATCTGTTTCCTTCCCCCAAGTCAGATGAACCACCCGAAGCGGCATTTCACCGACTTCGATTTCGAACAGAAATCATCTCGGTCGATCCCTATCGCTACTGCTCGCGCTTTCAACCCATACAAACGTGTTGAGGCGGAGGAACCTCCGACAACCATTCAGCAGAAAGTCGCCCGGCGCGGTTGTTTATATCGCGTGTATCCTCGACGACCCGTCATGGTGTGAGCATCTCAATACGGTCCAGGGATTGACACCGGCCGATGCCCCTCAGAGGGCTACACCGCAATATTATGGCATGGCCTATTCCCAAGCTATCCGGCGACTTCCTTGATTGGGTGGAATCTCAGGCCAGGTTGCGCTCGAGCGTCCCGCGATCGAGTTCGTTCTCCCACCGCGCCACAACCAGCGTCGCCACGCCGTTGCCGATCATGTTGACCAGGGCGCGGAACATACTCATGAAGCGGTCGATGCCGAGGATGAGCGCCATTCCAGCCACGGGAATCGTGGGAATCACGCTCAAGGTAGCGACCAGGGCTATGAACGAGGCTCCCTGCACGCCGCTGGCGCCTTTCGAAGTCAGCACGGCGACGGAAAAGATCGTCATCTGCTCCAACAAAGTTAAATGCGTGTTGGTCGCTTGTGCCACAAACAGCGCCGCCAGAGTCATGTAGAGGCTGCTGCCGTCGGTATTGAAAGTGTATCCCGTGGGGACGACCAGGCCGACCAGCGAGCGCGAGCAGCCGAGCGCCTCCAGCTTTTCCATCAGCGACGGAATGGCGGTCTCGGACGAACTGGTGGCCAGCACCAGCAGGATTTCCTCTTTAATGCGAAGCAGGAACCTCACCAGGCTGAAGCCGCAAATCCACGCGATCGCGCCGAACACGATGAAGACGAACAGAATGGATGTCACCCAGAACGACGCGATCAGCTTGAGCAGCGGGCCGAGCGAAGACAGTCCATATTTGCCGATGGTGAACGCCATGGCGCCGAAGGCGCCGATGGGCGCGAAACGCATCACGATGTTCACCATGCGAAAGACGACTCTGGTGAGTGACTCCAGCATCAAGACGAGCGGCTTGGCGTGCGATCCCGCGGCCGACATGGCAAAACCGAAGAGGATGGAAACGAAGACGACTTCGAGGATGTCGCCTTTGGCAAAGGCATCGACGATCGTCGTGGGAATAATGTGCATCAGGAAATCGGTGACGGTCTCGGTCTTGGCCTGCCCGGCGTAATCGGCGACGGCGCGCGCGTCGAGAGTGGAGGCATCAACGTTGAAGCCGCTGCCGGGACGAACGATGTTGCCAACGAACATACCGACAACCAGCGCGAAGGTCGAGACGATCTCAAAGTAGAGCAGCGCTTTCCCTCCGACGCGCCCAACCTTGCGCAAATCCTGCATGCCGGCGATGCCTGTTACCACGGTGCAGAAGATCAAGAGTGTAATGATCATCGTGACCATGCGGATGAAGGCGTCACCCAGCGGCCTCATGGCTACAGCGTGTGTGGGACTGAGGTATCCGAACAGAACTGCGATCGCGATGCCGACTGTCACCTGCACCCAGAGCGACTCGTAGATGCGCTTGGGGCGCGCGTTGGCACTGGCGGGTTGAGGAGTCTGGCTCGGTGGCGGCATCTTTCCTTTCAGGCTTAGACAACCAGTTCATCGGGTTCCGCTCGGCTTCGCCTTCGCGGGGCACACGAGACGTCCGCCGCTACGCGGGCTTGGCTAGTTCGCTGCGGGCTGCAAAGTTTTTACGAGCCAGGGGATGATGACCTGCTTGAAGATCAGCGGATCGGGCCACACACCCACTTGCCTGCCGAGATGTCCGCCGCGCGGGTTGATCCACGCATCTTTGGGGAGGTCGCCTTTGCTCAGCAGCAAGTATTCATCTTCGATGGGAACTTGGGTGTCGAGCACGCCGGCGATCACGAGCATGGGCGCCATGGGCTTACCGAGCAGGCCCTGGTGAACCAACGACATTTTGGGCAGGTACTCGCCCATCTCATCGAGGGTATGCACACCTTCCAGAATATTCATGAGCGCTGGCACCTGATCGAAAAGATATTCGCGATTGCCGAGCAGATGGTTCATCAGGAAGTCTTTCTGAAAGAAGGCGTCGACGGGAGGCGACTGCGCGCTGGCGCCGCGCAGGCGAGCGCGCTCGACGATCGCCATCTTGGTGGCCCAGTATGCGCCCCAACTCACCCCGTGAAGAGCGATGCGGTTCTTGTCAATCTCCGGACGCGATTGCGCGTAGTCGAGGACCTTCGAAAGCTGGCGCTCGGAAGTTTCGCTGACCTTGATCGGAGATTGTCCGGTGCCGGGGCCGTCTACCGCGAGAAATCCGATGCCGAATGGAAGAATCGCGCCGAAGCTTTCAGTCAGATCTTCCTTGCGGCTATCGAGGCCGTTGACTGCGATGACGAGCGGCACTGGACTTTTGGCATTTTTTGGCAGACGCAGGTAACCGATGATCTGTTTGCCTTCAAACGGAATCCGCACGACTTCGAGCGGAGGATCGAAGAACTTGGCGTGGTCGAGAAATGATTCGATGGCTCTGTCGTACGAGCGCCGCTTGCCCGGAGACGATGGAATAGGCCAGCGTCCAAAAGAATACACTCGCCACGCACGGATGTAATCCGCGTTAGCCTTCGTGGGATCGGATTTCTCCAGTGACTTCGCCTCGTTGAAGTAGCGATCAGCGACGCCCATGAATCCCGCTGCCCACTCATCTTGGTCTGCCGTGTGGATACTGCCGAACGCTTCCTTCACATCCGCCGGATCCAGACCGATCAGCGGATACTGGCCGACTTCGGCGCGGTGAACGGCTTCGGCTTTCACTTCGTCGATGGTGCGCTCACGGCGTTCCTGGGCCCCCGCCGAAGAAACAATTGCTGCGCCCATGAGGAGGAGAACAAGAGAGCGAAAGGAATATTTGTAAGTCATCAACTGGCCTCGGTATGGCTCGCTTCGCGAGCAGAGATGAACAACAGGCCGGACGGCGTGAGTGCGGCCCGCTTTACAAGCTGCAGTCCGAAAGCATCTGTAGAAATCTGGACAACTAGAAAGTGAACTTCAAACCCAACTGAACGGCGCGGCTTCCGCCGGAGCCAATGACGGGATTGGCAGCGGCTACGTCAGGTGTGGCACAGCCGCAGCCGAACGGCTGCACCGAAGGATCGTTCAAGCCGAATCCGTTCTGACCTCCATAGGGGTTGGCAAAGTTGGGATGGTTGAGAATGTTGAAGAACTCGGCGCGGAACTGGGCGCGCAGCCGCTCGCCGAAGTGCCAGTTCTTCGCAATCGAAAAATCGAAGTTCTTGAAGCCAGAGTCGGGGAACAGATTGCGAGGCATATTTCCGAATTGTCCGAGCGGTGGCGGAATCATAATCGAGTTGCCCTTGGCGTAGCAGCCGAACGAAGTCAGAGATGCGGTTGACGCTCCGGCGGTTCCACCATCGACCGCCAAAGCTTCGGCCGCACAGGCAGCGTTCGAAGTGCCGGGGAAAAACGGAATTGGCGTCGGGCCCGATTTGAAATCAGAAGGCTTGCCATAAAAGCTCCACCGGATGGGCGCGTTCGCCGGCGGACTTACGGGCAACGGCCCCGTTCCTGCGGCATCGGTCCCGAGATCGATTGGACCCCAGAACTGAGGACTCTGCAGGGTCACAATCGAGTTGATTTCCCAGCCTTGCATCATCTGCCACGCACCTTCTCTTCCGGGAATTGCGTAGGTCAACGAGAGAGTCAAGCGGTGGCGGATGTCAAAGTCGCTGTTGGCATATTCGCGTCCGACGTTGTACGAGTCTTGTGGCAGGCCGGCGCCGTATCCGAAATCCCAGTTCGCCCCGACATCATCGAGCGCGTGAGCGTAGGTGTAACCGGCCACCATGCTCAGGCCGTGATAGTTGCGCGAATTCAAAGTGACTTGGAGTCCGTTGTAGTTGGATCGGTAGACATTTCCCATCTGGAAGATATTGCTGAGATAAGGAAACTTGGCGTTGTAAGGACGAGCATCCTGATCGCAGTTCGGGTCGGTCCCACACGCGGCGGAATAATCGGTTCCCACGGGCGGCTGATTGATGTCGCGAATGCCGGTCAAATTCGATCCGTGATTGCCCACGTAGGCAATCTCCAAGGAGAGATTCGGAGTGAACGAATGCTGCAAGTTCAAAGTCCAGTCCCAGACATAAGGAGTCGTGATGTTTCGATCGACGCTCATGATGGGGCAGGGACTGTTAAAGCAATTGAGAGCAGTGGTGCTGACATTGGCGCCATAGATCGGGGTGCCGCTATCCCATTGAGGCAGGATCGGAGGGATCGACAGATTTCCAGCCGTAATGGAGCCTCCCGCGGTGTTCCCGGCGCCATCGATAATGCCTCCGGTGGGAACGTTGTTGAGGCCGAAGGCGTTGTTGAAGGCGAGGAGTGCTTCCCAATTGATGGTTTCATACACCAGGCTGGCCCCGCCGCGTACCACGGTGTTTCCTTTTCCCGTTACATCCCAGGCAAAGCCGAAGCGCGGAGCAAAATTCGTGTGATCCGGATTGTATGGTCCACTGACGCCGTTCATCCCCGCCTGGATCAGGCCAGTCTTGGAGTGGGGATCGAAGTTGCCGAGCAGGTTGTGGGCTTCCTTCATCACCGTGCTGTACTCATAGCGCAGACCAAAGTTGAAGGTGAGGCTTTTGGTGGCGCGCCAGTCGTCCTGCAAGAACGCGCCGTAGGCCCAGTTATCAATTTGCCGCCTGGGATCTCCAACCTGTACCGACGCCTTGAACGGGTCGCCGGCGAAGAAATCTTCCAACGCTGTGGAGGCGGGAAGAGCCACACCACCCAGGAACGTGATGCTGCCTCGGGCGTTGCCGAACGCGCCTCCGCTGACGCCATTGCGATGGACTTCTCCGCCGAATTTCAGCGAATGCTTGCCTGCCACATAAGAAACATGGTCGATGAACTGGGTGATGGTGTCCGGCCCCTGGAACTTTGGCCATTTGAAACCACCGAGGCCAGGGACGAAAGCTCCGGCGAATCCGATACGCGGCAGGCCACCGGTGAAGGGGCCACTCACGCCTGTGTTGAGCCCGTATCCCGACGCCGGTATTCCGATGTCCCCAGGAAACGTCGGTTGGTAGAGCCGGTTGTAGCCGACACGGGCTTCGTTGAACCAACGAGCGCTGAGGGTCGATATCCAGCTTCCTCCCACAACTTGCGCGCGGGTATGAATTTGGGATCGCCATTGGGATTGCAGTTCCGGAAAATCCTCCACCGTTCCAGAATTGTTTCCATAGAAATACATCCCATTCACGCTATTGCGTTGGTTGAAGTTGTAATCCACCTTGCCGAGGGCGTTGTCGACTCCCACGCTGTTCGGGAATCCCTGGACCACAGAAATGCTCTGGGTGTTATTGACAGGGAAGCCGCCGCCATTACAAGTTACGGTCGAACCTGAAACGCTACAGCCCGAGATCTGCTGACTGGCTGCACTGATCGGGACACCGTTGGCCACCAGGTCGGCAATGGCGTTGGGGATGCTGTTGGCACAGTCGCCAGAAACTGAAGTGCAGTTCGGTGTTGCGGGAGTAGGCAGTGCGGCCATGGACGGGGTGCTGACGGTATAAGAGTTGCCTACATCGTAGCGCTGGCCCTCGTAGGCGCCGAAGAAGAAGGCTTTGTCCTTGATAATCGCGCCGCCCAAACTGCCGCCAAACTGTTCGAGCGTGCGGGAAGTCTTCGGCGCCGGCGATTGGTTGAAAAAGTTGCGCGCGTCCATCGCTCCGTCGCGGCCGAATGCAAAGCCCGTGCCGTGAATGGAATTTGTTCCCGACTTCAGTCCGACATTGATAACTGCGCCCGGCTTCCAACCGTATTCGGCGGGCGGGTTCTCCTGAACGTTGAATTCCTGGATGGCATCGATGGGCAGGATGGTCGCGGAATCGCCCGCAATGCCGGCGCCATTGATAATTCCTTGCCCTGAAAAAGGTTCGCTGTTGAACAGGCCCTCGACGAAATAGGCGTTGTCTTCGGCGCGCAGGCCATCGGTACTGGTCGTAGAGAAGCCGCCGCCCGGATAACGCATGACGCCGGGACGCAGTTGCAGCAGGTTTTCATAGTTGCGGCCGTTCAGCGGAAGATCGTTGATTTCCTTGTTGCTGAGTGTGCCGCCAAGAGTGGCGGAAGTGGTGTTGACCAGAGGCACGTCTTCGGTAATGGTTACAACCTCAGTGATTTGCCCAGTCTGCAAAGTGAAATCCGCCCGTACGTCAGTGGCGACTTCAATCTGAATGTTGAGACGCTCTACGCTCTTGAAGCCAGGAGCTTCCACGTGGATCTTGTAGGTGCTGGGCTGCAGATCTGGTGCCGCGTAGGTACCTGATTCGTCGGTGGTGATGGTTCGCGAAGTGCCACGCTGCACGTCGGTGACGATCACCGTGCCTGCGGCGACGGCTGCCCCACTCTGATCGGTCAAGGTGCCGAGGATGCGTCCCGCAGTCGATTGACCCTGTGCGGAAATCGAGAACAGGATCACCATGACGGTGGCCGCCAACCGGGAAGCCGCGGTGATTCGACACTGCAGTGGCGTTGCTGCGGGAACAGTGCGGGACAGCATAGTGAAACCCCCTCATATTGTCTGGTCCGACAGCCATACCACTATCGGTGAAACAGTGTCAAGCAAATTCAAATTTCGAATCGAAACCTGGAGAAGGTTACTCCGCGCTGCTTGCCGATCGGAAGTCCCTAGGACGGTAACCCGAACGTCTTGAGAGTGAACAGGGTCGGAGTTTGCATTCGACAAACTTCGTGTGCTAGCATCTATTGGTCCTACCACTATACCAATACACCAAATGCAAGCCTCCCACTTACGATACGCGCCAATCCCACTGGACTTGCGGTATAGTAGCCAGACCAACGCCGTTCGAGCGGCTGACGACGGGTCGTCAGGTGCGGAGGGCAAGGCTGTGTACAAGTTAGTTCGTACGTCGCGGCTCTACGAGCAAATCGTCGAACAAATCGAAGGGTCGATCGTCAAAGGCGATCTCAAGGCTGGGGATCAACTGCCTGCGGAACGCGATCTGGCCCAGCGCTTTGGCGTTAGCCGCACAGCCGTTCGCGAAGCGGTCAAAGCGCTGCGAGAAAAAGGTCTGGTCGAAGCGTACTCGGGCCGGGGCACATTCATCACCGATGGAACTACGCAGGCCGTGCGCCAGTCGCTTGACCTGATGGTGAAGATCGGTCAGCCGGAAGGTTCGACTCATCTTGCCGAAGTGCGCGCCATTCTCGAACCCGAGATTGCTGCGCTGGCCGCGGTGCGCATCCAGGAACCGGAACTGACCACAATGCGCGACGCAGTCGCCGCAATGGACCGCGCGGGACAGGATCCGGAAACCTACATCGAAGCAGACCTTGATTTTCACCTGGCACTGGCGGAGGGCGCGGCGAACCCGCTCATCCTTTCGCTGCTCGATTCCATCGTGGCGCTTTTGCGCGAACAGCGACTGCGCATCTTCAAAGTTCCCGGCGGTCCCGAGCGTGGCCAGATTCATCACAAGCGTATCCTTGAGGCGGTCGACAGACATGACTCGGAGAAGGCGCGCGAGGCCATGCGGGCGCATCTGTGGCAGGTGCGCGATGACAGCCAGGTCCCGGCAGCCAAACGCAATTCTGGCAAGCCAGGCATGCGCTAAATCGAAATAATGTTACGCAGTTCCGGAGGCTTTAGCGGATGGCGAAAGTAGGATTCATCGGTTTAGGCGTGATGGGCAGTCAGATGGTGAATCGACTGCTGAGCAAGGGTCATACCGTGACCGGCTACAACCGCACCCGCGCGAAGGCCGAGTGGCTGGTGCAAAAAGGGATGCAGTGGGCCGACTCGCCGCGCGCCGTGGCCAGCGCCTCAGACTACACATTTGCCATGGTCACCAACGCGGCCGCGATCCAGGCAATCACCGAAGGCCCCGCAGGACTGCTGGCGGGCTTGACCACCGGCAAGCTTTTCATCGACATGAGCACGGTGAGCCCCGCCGTGAGCCGCGCGTTGGCGGCGAAAGTGCGCGGAATCGGCGCCGACATGGTGGACTCTCCGGTATCGGGGAGCGTGATTACTCTGCAAGAAGGAAAGTTATCAGTGATGGTCGGCGGACGAAAAGAAACTTTCGACGCGATCAAGCCGCTGCTGCTCGATATCGGTCCAAAGGTCACATATGTGGGCGACAACGGTTTGGCGCTGTCGATGAAGATCGCGACCAACTTGAGTCTGGCGGTGCAAATGCTGGCTTTTTCAGAAGGCGTGTTGTTGGCCGAAAAAAGCGGCATTGCCCGCGAGGTTGCCGTGGATGTGCTGACTCATAGCGCCGTGGCTTCGCCGATGATCCAGTACCGCGGACCGTTTGTTTTGCAACAGCCAGAAGAAGCATGGTTCGATGTGAACATGATGCAGAAGGACATGGTGCTGGCCATGGAATTGGGCCGACAACTCGATGTGCCCCTGCCAACCACAGCCGTGAGCAACGAGTTTCTTACCGCCGCTCGCGGCATGGGCCTGGCGAAGTACGATTTCGCCTGCATGTTTGACGTGCTGGCCACGATGTCGGGCGTGAGGACTCCGATCACGCGAGGAGAAAAGAAGTGACGACGGTTACATCCAAGCCGGAAACCGGACGCGGAGTGGAATCCGAGCGAGGAAAATGGCTGCGCGCGTTCCGTCAAATGGTGAGGATCCGACTGTTCGAAGAGCAGGTAAACGAACTCTACACGCGAGCACTGATGCCTGGTCTGGCGCATTTGTACAGCGGCGAAGAGGCCGTCGCCGTGGGCATCTGCGAAACCCTGAATATCGACGACTACATTACCAGTACCCACCGCGGCCACGGACATTGCCTGGCCAAAGGTGCGTCGCCGGATCGCATGTTCGCCGAGTTGCTGGGCAAGGAAGCCGGCTATTGCCGAGGCAAAGGGGGATCCATGCACATAGCCGA
>CAZILJ010000732.1:0-1813 GCA_964539915.1 uncultured Acidobacteriaceae bacterium
CTGATTGCGGCATCGGTCGGAGCGGCCACCGTAGCTGCTTGTTGGACGAGAACACTCGGTTGACTTGGGCGGTGCGCCATGCGATCTACTAATAGTCCTGAGATCGTTGGCCGAAGGAAACCTGCATGCTCATTCAGGTGGGCTATGAATTAGTCTTCAACTGTCAACAAATGACACCGATGATTCTCATGGTCAACGTGCATTACTCCCGCGCCTCGGATATCGTCAGGCCCGATTGCCTGACCACCGATCCGGAAACGCCAATCACGGCATATCGCGACGGCTTCGGAAACTGGTGCAGCCGGATTGTGGCACCCATCGGGAGGATTCGCCTGACAAGCACCGGAGTGGTTAGAGACTCGGCAAAACCAGACGTCTTGGCGCCCTTCGCTGAACAGCATGCTTTACAAGATTTGCCAGAAGAGACCCTGGTCTTTCTGTTAGGCAGCCGATATTGCGAGACCGATCTACTGTCCGAGGTAGCGTGGTCGCGATTCGGTCAGTCGACGCCGGGATGGTCTCGCGTCCAGGCGATCTGCGATTTTGTCCACAACCATATCGCGTTCGATTATCAGAAAGCGCGCTCCACGCGGACAGCTTGGGAGGCGTTCAACGAGCGTGTGGGCGTCTGTCGCGACTACACGCACCTAGCGATCGCGCTCTGCCGCTGCATGAATATTCCGGCGCGGTACTGCACCGGATACCTTGGCGACATGGGGACGCTGCCGCCTTACGGCGTGGTGGATTTTGCAGCGTGGTTTGAAGTCTATCTCGGTGGCAACTGGCACACGTTCGATGCACGGAACAACGTGCCCAGGATTGGACGAGTCCTCATCGCGCGGGGCCGCGACGCGGCCGATGTCGCCATCGCGACCACGTTCGGCCAAAATACTCTCGAGAGCTTTAAAGTCTGGACGGATGAAATCGCGGAAAGTGCGCCACAGCTCCGCTAGTCTGCGAATCCCATTACCGAGGTGCGCATCCTCCCATACGGCGTATCGCGGCCTCTCGTAATGCGCGATTTTAATTGTCCGACGCCGCAGCACATGCATAAACAGGATAAGAAACTTTGCGGGAGTAGTGGCTCTGTGAAAACTAGGAATCGAGCGGCTGCATGTCAACAGCGACTTTGAGCGTATGAGCTCCACCCCCGAGGATTAAGCCGCGCAGAGGACTTACATCACCATAGTCCCGGCCCCAGGCTAGCGTCACGTGGCCTGTCGAGGGGACAATGTTGTTCGTGGGATCCACGTCAAGCCAGCCGATTCCCGGACAATAAGCAGAAACCCAGGCGTGGGATACATCGGCGCCCACCAGCCTCGGCTGTCCGGGAGGTGGATAGGTTCGAAGGTATCCGCTTACATAACGGGCCGCGAGATTCAGGGAGCGGAGGCAGGCGATTTGCAAGTGGGCGAAATCTTGGCACACGCCCCGCCGTTTCCGGAAGACCTCTTCGGTTGGCGTCCGGACGTTGGTCACTTTCGAATCAAAGCGAAAGTCTTTGTGGATGCGCGCAGTCAGGTCCAGAAGCGCCTCCGGCATTGGCCGCCCGGGCGTAAACGACTGGAGCGCATAGGAGGCAAATTCCGGCCGTACCCGGATGCGCGGCGACTCAAATCCAAACTGGTAGGCTTCGAGCCCCGCTGGGCTGTGATCGTTGGGAACCGATCTGACTGCCTCTTCCCAAGGGAGCGGCAGTTGAGGCCAAGGCGTCGCATTCCCCTCCATTATCACTTCGCTCCGCGCCTCTACCAACAATTCCCTGTGCGGCTCCTGAATGGTGAAAAAGCAGAGACAGTTCCCAAAAAAGTCC
>CAZILJ010000733.1:0-2348 GCA_964539915.1 uncultured Acidobacteriaceae bacterium
GTTCGCGTGAGGCGGAAGGCTTTCGTGGGCGCCGGGATATGCGAGATCGGGGCCATTCAGCGGAGACAATTCCATCTCACCGTCCGTTCCGCGGATGCGGCATTCGTCTCGCGCAACTTTCGAGTGCCAGCGTACGTCGACGACGCCGCGAACCCCGCCAGCATATTCGATCATCACCGTGGCATTATCTTCCACGGGGTAGTGATGCACGACGTTGGAGAGTTGCGCGGCGACCCGAAGCGGCTGGCCGAAAAGGAAATTAAGAACATCGATGCGATGTGATGCGACGTCGAACAGGGGTCCAGCACCGGCCTTGAAGGGATCGACCAGCCAGCTGCGGCTGCCTTTTCCATCGAACCATGCGTGGGAGGTGAGCTCAGCCAGCACCGGTCTGCCGATCGCGCCGGCTGAGAGCAAATGCTTCGCGCGCTGCGCCTTGGGATAGCACCGGCGGTAATAAGCTATGCCCAGAATCTTGCCGGTCTCGGCGACGGCTTCCACCATCGTGCGAGCTTCGGCCTCGCTCATGGCCATGGGTTTTTCGCATAACACATGCTTGCCGGAGCGCAGCGCCTGAATGGTTTGGGGCGCATGCAGAAAGACCGGTGTGCCGACATATACCGCGTGAACTGCAGGGTCCTTCAGAGCTTCGTCAAGAGTAGGCCAGACGCGCACGCCGTAGGATGCGGCTTTCGCGGGATCGCGTGTGACGAAACCGTAGAGACGGCTTCGCGATTCGAGTTGAATAGCGGGAATGACCCGTTTGGTCGCGATATCGCCAATGCCGATGACGATCCAGTTGAGCATGCGAAGTGGTTGACGAGAGAAAAACAAAGGCCGGCCTGGGCCGGCCTTCGGAACAGATCTCAAACAGGAACTACTTCTTCGGGGCGATCGCGTCTTTCGCGGCCTTGGCGACGCGGAACTTCACCACAGTCTTAGCCTTGATCTGGATGGGTTCGCCGGTCTGCGGGTTACGTCCCACGCGAGCCTTGCGGTGCGCCTTCACCAGACGGCCCAAACCGGGCACAACGAAAATGCCGTTCTTCTTGGTTTCTTTGATGGCGGTGTCGGCCAGTTGCTCCAGGAACGCCGCCGCGGTTTTGTTGGGAAGCTCGGTCTTCTCGGCGAGATGCCGAATGAGCTGTGTCTTCGTCAAACCTGCTGCCATGTCTTTTCTCCTCGAAAAAAATCTAGTTTAATACCAGCTGCGGCCTATCCTATACCCGCAAGCCTGTGGAAAACACCTTTATTTACAGGGGTTTTCTAATTTATGAACGCGGGAGAGGGCATATTTACAGGGCTTTGCATACATGCAGATGCAGGAACGAGCTTGCCATGCGTACCAGCGTGGTAACCGGGGGCGGGAAATTTCAGGTTGGAAGATCCGGCGGTTACCGATTTCAAACCCACTCGCGGCAGGGTTTCAATCTGCAATCTGAAATTGTCCAAGCTGAAATCACGCGGCTCCTCGGCGGAATCCCTAAGCTGAATGCAATAATGCTTACAGGGGAACCACGATTGAGTTGCGCCATTTGTGAAATCCGCAAGGAAAAACGCTTTTGCCCTGCTGTTCACGGGCGCATTTGCCCGCAGTGCTGCGGCGAACAGCGCGAAGTGACCCTGGATTGTCCTAGCGATTGTACGTATCTTCTGCAGGCGCGTGCGCACGAAAAACCGCGCTCAGCGGAACAGATCGATCCGGCGGCCTTGTTTCTCCAGATCGAAGTTTCCGATCAGTTCATGTACGAGAAGGAACATCTGCTCATGGGATTGACCTTCGCACTAGCCAAGGCTGCTCGATCCAACCGCGCACTGCACGATCAGGATCTGATAGCCGCGCTGTCGATGTTGGCGACGAGTTACGAGCGGCGGGTGAACTCGGGATTGCAATACGAGCCGCCGCTGAGCAGCGACTCCGAGCGAAGAGCCGCCGCCGAGATCGAGAACATGGTGAAAGAGTACCGCGAGGCAGAGCAGAAGGTGACTGGCTTCTCGAGCCTGCGCGATTCCGATGTGCTCAAGGCCTTGGTGTTTCTGGTCCGATTGGCCCACGGACGGACCTCTGGTCGTCCCAAGTCGCGGGCTTTTGTGGAGTTTTTGTTCAGTCAGTTTCCCGAGAAAGAGACGGCGGCAGCTACGTCAGCGGGAACAGGGAGCCGGATCATTCTTCCCTGATCTGTTTCAGACGGAGCTGCTGTTGAGTTACGCCGATGTGACGGTCCTGAATTGTTTCCGATTCAATCCGTGCGATCCGTAGCTATCTCTTTTGGACTTTCTCCACCGCTTGCCCTGCCGGTAAAGCCCCGAGCAGTTCGCGAATCGTTTTCTTCAACACGGGATGCCGC
>CAZILJ010000734.1:0-2566 GCA_964539915.1 uncultured Acidobacteriaceae bacterium
GCCGCCGTTCTCGGCGCGCCTTTTGGGTCGCGATGTCTTCGGCCGAACTGAACGACGGCCCGGAAATTTCGAGGCTGCATTCCTTCGAACTCATGCTATCCCCAGAGGCTGAAGCCCGACTCTTATTTCTGCCCTTAGTGGCACGGCTGAAGCCGTGCCCTTCCCAAAACCCGAATGTCGGCATCCCGCCACCAACGGCATCCTGCAATGAAAGCCACCCTGCTTCAACGCCATCCCGCCATATGGATGTGTTGCATGCCCTTCACGGCACGCATGTATTGAGCCCGTTCGAACGCGCCGGGATCGGAACACTTGAGCTGACTCATGCTCCCTTGCATCTGGGCAACCGATTCGTACTCGTGCGCTTCCATCCAGTCGCGCAGCTCTCGCTCGACGTGACGCAGATGATCGATGCCGTGGCGCATCAGGGAGGAGCACATCATCGTGACATTGGCGCCCACCATGAGCAGTTTGACGGCGTCCTCGGCCGCGTGGACGCCGCCAGTGGCTGCCAGACTGGCCTTCACACGACCGTGCAGAATTCCGATCCAGGTCAGCGGGAGCCGCAGCGCCTGCGGTGTGCTCAACAGAACGTTCGGTCGAATCTCCAGTTCTTCCAGATCGATGTCCGGCTGGTAGAAGCGATTGAAGAGCACCAACGCGTCGGCGCCGGCTTCATCCAGACGATGGGCCATATTCGACAAGTTGCTGAAGAACGGGCTTAACTTTATGGCGACTGGAATGGTGACGGTCGCCTTCACGGCCTGGAGAATATCCAGGTACGTCTGTTCGATGTGCGCTGCTGAAACCGTGGGATCGGTCGGGATGTAATACACGTTGCATTCAATCGCATCCGCGCCGGCGCGTTCGATTTCGGCGGCGAACTTCGTCCATCCACCCAGAGTTGAACCGTTCAGACTAGCGATGACCGGAATTTTCACCGCTGCCTTGGCCTTACGAATGTGCTTGAGGTATCCCTCAGGACCGGTGTGAAACTCGCTGGCCTGCGGGAAGTAGGTGAGCGACTCGGCGAAGCTCTCGGTGCCCGCGGTCAGATGATAATTAAGGTCCACCTCCTCCTGCCGCAACTGCTCTTCAAACAGCGAATAAAGCACGACGGCGGAGGCCCCGGCTTCCTCAAGACGGCGAATTCCATCGAGATCGCGCGAGAGCGGCGAAGCCGACACCACGAGTGGGGAGCGCAGTTTCAGGCCAAGATAGGTTGTGCTGAGATCGGTCATGAATCCTCCTCGCGCCCTAGCGCGTTGCTCCTGCCGGTATCGGTTTCACTGCGGCCGGTGCGATTTGTTCGCCGGCATCGTTGGCAGGAACTGCCGGTTGGGTTTTGCGGCTGGCCATGTATTCATACATGCGATAACGATTCTCCACGTCTTGCTGCGCCAGCTTCCACAAACGCTTCGCGTCTTCCGGCTTGCTCTTGGTGAGCATCTTGAAGCGCGTTTGCTGCAGCAGGAAGTCCTGCACTTTACGGGTAGGAGCACGCGAATCGAGCGTCAACGGATTTTCGCCCGCCGCTGTCTTTTCGGGGTTGTAGCGATACAGCAGCCACTGGCCAGATTCGACCGCGACCTTCTGGTCGGTCATCGCCGTGGTCATGTCGATGCCGTGAGCGATGCATGACGAGTAGGCGATGATGATGCTCGGGCCGTCGTAGGCTTCCGCTTCAAGAAATGCTTTGAGCGTATGTTCATCCTTCGCGCCCATGGCTACGCTAGCCACGTAGACGTTGCCGTAGGTCATCGCCATGAGTCCGAGGTCCTTCTTCGGACCTGGTTTGCCGCCCGCGGCAAACTTCGCGACCGCGGCGCGCGGCGTGGACTTCGAGGCTTGCCCACCGGTGTTCGAATACACCTCGGTGTCGAGTACAAGAACGTTTACGTTGCGCCCACTGGCCAGCACGTGATCGAGACCGCCGTAACCGATGTCATAGGCCCAACCGTCGCCGCCGACGATCCACACGCTCTTCTTCACCAGCATGTCGACGACGGATATAAGCTGTCTCGCGTCTGCGGAATGGAGCCTGGCCAACTTTTCTTTCAGAAGATCAACACGCTGGCGCTGTTCGTAGATGTCGGATTCGTCTTTCTGCTTCGCAGTAAGGATCGCCGAGACGAGGTCTTCGCCTACGTCTCCGGCAACCCGGCGAAGCAACTCATGGGCATACTCGGTTTGTTTGTCGACCGAGGCGCGGAAGCCGAGCCCGAATTCCGCGTTGTCTTCGAAGAGGGAATTGGACCAGGCCGGACCGCGACCATCGGCGTTCTTCGACCACGGAGTGGTCGGCAGGTTGCCGCCATAGATCGAGGAGCAGCCGGTGGCGTTCGCCACGATCGCCCGGTCGCCGAACAGTTGAGAAACCAGCTTCACGTAAGGAGTCTCGCCGCATCCCGAGCATGCCCCCGAGAACTCGAATAGCGGTTCCTGCACTTGCTGCTGGCGAATCGTTCCAACTTTGATTCTTCTGCGATCGAGTTCCGGAATCTTCAGGAAGAAGTCCCAGTTTTCGCTCTCAGGTGCGCGCAGCGGAGGCTGCGGCACCATGTTG
>CAZILJ010000735.1:0-3333 GCA_964539915.1 uncultured Acidobacteriaceae bacterium
ACACGGGAGCCAAATCCATCAGTCACGAGCACACCTACAACGAGGACACCGCCGACGCCGCTCAGCTCGAATCCACCCTCATGCGCCTTTCAGAGATGGTCGGCCGTCGGCTTCGCGAATCCCAGTATCACGCCCGCACCATTCAACTCAAGCTGCGCTACAAAGACTTCACCACCTTCACCCGCGCCCATACTCTCGCTTCTCCCACTCAGCTCGACACTGAAATATTCGGAGAGATCCGCGCCCTGTTCCGCAAGAATTGGAAAAAAGGCGTTCCGATCCGTCTTCTGGGCGTGCAGGCTTCGTCCTTCACATCGCAACCCGACCAAATCAACCTTCTCGATGGCAATCGCCAGCAACGCTGGAAAGATGCCATGGCCGCCGCCGATCGCCTGCGCGACAAATTTGGCGAGTCCAGCGTCAGTCTGGCCGCGGGCATGCGCGGAAACTTCCGGCAACGCGTTCACGAAAATCCCGCCGCGGTGCCGGGAAGGAGCAAGCCGAAAAACCCTTGATCCGGGCCTATCGCCTCCCCAGTTGACTCGCCCTGCCCCGCAAACTAAGATTCCCGTTCGCTACCCTCTGTCGGAGCCCACATGCGCAAACTGTTCGCGATGTTGTTGTTCGCCCTCGTCTCGACCGTAACGATTACCGCCCAGTCTGATCCTCCGCTTCTGTTGCGCTTTCCTACCGTGAGCAAGACGCGAATCGTCTTCAACTACGCCAATGATCTCTGGATCGTCAGCCGCGATGGCGGCGATGCGCATCGGCTCACTTCTGGAGTCGGCATCGAGGCCCTCCCGTACTTTTCCCCGGACGGTTCGATGATCGCCTTCACCGGCGAATACGATGGCAATCGAGATGTCTACGTGGTCCCCGCCGCTGGTGGCGTGCCGCGGCGACTGACCTATCATCCCGCCGAAGAATATGTCGCGGGCTGGACTCCGGACGGCAAGAAGATTCTGTTCAGCTCTTGGGGTAACAGCTTCATGCACTTCGAGGACCAGCTCTATACCGTTCCCGTCGAGGGCGGCATGCCGACCGAACTGCCTCTCCCGATCGCGGAGGACGCCAGCTTTTCGCCCGATGGAACTCACCTGGCGTACGTTCCACATCCCAAATGGCAGCAAGCCTGGAAGCGTTATCACGGCGGCCAGACCACTCCGGTCTGGATAGCCGATCTCAACGATTCCTCGGTGGTGAAAATTCCTCGCGACAACTCCAACGATCACCATCCCATGTGGATCGGCGATACCATCTATTTCCTTTCTGACCGCAACGGTCCCGTCAGTCTCTTTGCCTATGACACGACGAGCAAGCAAGTGTCGGAGGTTCTGCACAGTGACGGCCTCGATTTCAAGACTGCCTCCGCCGGCCCCGACGCAATCGTCATCGAACAGTTCGGCGCCATCAAAGTTTTTGACCTGAACTCTCGTCAGGCCAAAAATATTCCGATCCACGTGGTTGGCGACATCGAGGCCGTGCGGCCCCATTTTGCCAAGGTCGAACCCAAGCGCATCCAGAATTTCAGCATCTCGCCCACCGGAGCGCGCGCTGTTTTTGAGGCATGGGGGGAGATTTTTACGGTTCCCACCGACAAAGGCGACATTCGCAACCTCTCCCGCAGTCCCGCCGTGGCTGACCGCGACCCGGCCTGGTCGCCCGATGGCAAGAGCATCGCCTATTTCTCCGATGAGTCCGGAGAATATGAATTGGCGATCCGTGAACAGAACGGCCAGGGAACAGTTCGCCACATCAACCTCGGCAATCCTCCCTCTTTCTTCTACTCGCCCACATGGTCTCCCGATAGCAAGAAGATCGCCTATAGCGACAAGCGCCTCCAGTTGTTCTATCTCGACCTCGACAAGCCCGCTCCCAAGTTAATTGACACCGATTATTTCGGAGGTTTCGGTCCAACCTCGCTCAACCAGACATGGTCCCCCGACAACAAGTGGATTGCTTACAGCAAACAGCTTCCCAGCGGCCAGCACGCTGTTTTCGCGTATTCGCTCGATCAAGCCAAGAGTTTTCAGATCACCGACGGGATGAGCGATGCGGTCTATCCTTGCTTCGACAAGAACGGCAAATATCTCTATTTCTCTGCGTCGACCAATGTTGCTCTCTCGACTGCGGGCCTCGACATGACCAGCCAGGAGCATCGGGTATCGCGCAGCGTCTACCTCGCGGTCCTGAACAAGGACGAGAAGTCGCCGCTCGCGCCCGAAAGCGACGAGGAAAACAAGCCGAAAGACGAGAAGAAGCCTGATCAGGACAAAGATAAGGACAAAGACAAAAGCAAAAACCAAGCCGAAGACAAGTCGGCTGCGGCAAAAGCGAAAGACGACAAGGATAAAGACAAGGACAAGGACAAGGACAAGAAAGAGGAGCCTGTCGTCGTGAAGATCGACATCGACGGCATCGGTCAGCGGATTCTCTCACTGCCCATTCCCGCAAAGAACTACATGAACATGGTTCCAGGCAAGTCGGGCATTCTATTCCTGTCCGAGGGCCCGATGATCGTCACCGAAGACGACTATCCCAACATCAATCAAACGATTCAGAAGTTCGATCTGAGCAAGCGCAAGGTCGACAAACTGATCGAAGAGGTTAACGATTTCACCGTCTCTTTCGATGGCGAGAAAATTCTCTACCGCAAGGGCGATTCCTGGTCGACGGCGGCGGCCGATGACGGTCCTCCCGGCGCAGGTGGCGCAACGCCTCCCAAGCCCGGGTTCGGTCCACTCAAACTTGATGGCTGGGAAGTCTACGTCGAGCCCCGCGCGATGTGGAAGCAGATCTACAATGAAACCTGGCGCATCGAACGTGACTTCTTCTACGATCCGCATTATCACGGCCTCGATCTCGACAAGGCCAGGAAGAAATATGCACCCTACCTCGATGGCATCGCGTCCCGCGATGAGCTCACCTACCTATTCCAGGAGTCGCTTGGAGAGATGACCGTTGGGCACATGTTTGTTGGCGGCGGCGAAACGCCCGAGCCAAAAAAGGTGAAAGGAGGTCTCCTCGGAGCCGACTACACTTTGGAAAATAACCGCTATCGCGTTGCCAAAGTCTATAACGGAGAGAACTGGAATCCCGGCAACGAAGCTCCGTTAACTCAACCTGGCGTCAACGTGAAAGCCGGAGACTACATCCTCGCCGTCAACGGCCGCGACCTTCACGCTTCCGACAACATCTACAGCTTCTTCGAAGAGACCGCAGGCAAGCAGGTTTTACTCAAAGTCGGTGCACATCCCGACGGCAAAGACTCCCGTGATGTCACCGTCGTTCCCGTCGAGAGCGAAGAAAATCTGCGCCATCTTTCCTGGATCG
>CAZILJ010000736.1:0-7296 GCA_964539915.1 uncultured Acidobacteriaceae bacterium
TGTTGAGCCACATGTTCCACGCTACGAGGAATCCGACACGGTCGCTGAAGGCGAGGCGAGCCCATTCGTAGAGCCCTCCCTCGAGGGGCATGAGGCGATTCAGATGCGCGACCACCAATGCGTGGGGAATGAAGAACAGGAGAATCGCCAGGATCCACAGAACAACGTGGGAAGAGCCGGCTTTCACTGCCGTTCCGAAGAATTCCGGCACAATAACGATGAGAATCTGGGCCAGGATCAGATCGCCGATGCCCAGCTCTTTACGCAGAGACTCATTGTGGGCTCGGACTTCGGACTCGGCTGCTCTGAGGGACGGATTGTGTGTAGTTGCCAAGAATCAGCTCCGAAGCGGTTCATCGGAGAGTCAAAATCCCCACCTGTGCCGAAAGAGCGCGGCAAAGAAGGGGCACCTCTAGTTTTCTTCTCTCTTCAAGCCTCTATTCGCGCTTTATTTCTTTTCCGCTGGTTTTAGCAGCAAATCTTGATAATCGAAGCTGAAATCAGCGAGCGGGGAGACTGCGGCCATTCTTGCGTTGTCGATGGTGGCGTCGGGGTTCAGGGCGAATGTCACGAATGCGTCTTCGATGGTGCGTTCGCGCCAGTGAGCTTTGAATGTATCGTGTTGCCAGTGTTGCAGGTCGCCGATCATGGTGGGCGTGTGGTCGAAGGTCATGACGAGTCCGCCGCTGTCGAGGCGGATGGTGATGGGGCCGTACCAGGCATCGTTGTAAACACCGGCATATTTTTCGAGAGGCAGGGAGGGCTTGGAGTCCGCGGCGCGGGCTGCTTCGGTTTTCTCCATTTTCTCCGCGGCTTCTTTTTCCTCGGTGTCTTCGCGGGATTTGAAAGCCGAGATCCAATCGGTGGGCGGCAAGTGAAAGTAATAATCGAGGACGTGGAAGAGGATGGAATCGAAGGCGCCGCTTTCTTCGGCATTGGTGAGCACGACGACGCCGAGGGTTTCTTCGGGTACGAGCATAACGCGAGAGACGAATCCGCCGACGCCTCCGGTGTGACCGATAAGTTTGCGGCCATGGTAGTCGCGCAATCCCCAGCCCAGGGCGTAATCGGCGAAGTTTGATTTGAGACCTGCGAGGGCAGTCGGAGGGTCGCCGATGGGAAGAATGGTTTGCGGCGTCCACATTTCCTTGGAGCGATCTTCGCTGAACAGGCGGCCATCGCGGTCGACGAACTTGCCGTGGTTCAGTTGCAGCTGTACCCACTTGGCCATGTCGGCGGCGCAGGAATTGATAGAGCCGGCGGGGCCGGCGTTGTCGAGATTTTCGAATGTGATCACCTGCAGTTTGTTTTCCACACGCGAATGCGGAAAGGCCACGTCATCGGTGGGCTTGATGCCGGCGTTCGAGACGTTGGAGTGGTTCATGCCCAGAGGTGTGAAAATGCGCTGGCGAATGTAGTCGTCCCAGGAGACGCCGGTGACGGCGGGAATGATCTGCCCGGCAGTCATGTAAAGCAGATTGTCATAGGCGTAGTGGCTGCGGAAGCTGGAGGCAGGCTTCATGAAGCGGAGCTTGTGGATGATTTCTTCGCGCGAATAAGTCGTGTGAGGCCAGAAGAGGAGGTCGCCCTCGCCGAGTCCCATGCCGCTGCGATGCGTGAGAAGATCGCGGATGGTCATTTCGTGCGAGACGTAGGGGTCGTACATGACGAAGCCGGGGAGGCGCTGGTAGACAGGATCGTCCCAGGAGAGCTTGCCTTCATCGATCAGCGTGGCGAGGACCGCTGAAGTGAAAGCTTTGGTGTTCGATCCGATGCCGAACTTAGTGAATTCGTCCACCGGCGTGGGATCGCCGAGCTTGCGAACACCGTATCCTTTGGCGACGACGATCTTACCGTCTTTCACGATGGCGACGGCCATGCCGGGAACGTCGAAGGTTTTCATGGAGGAGGCGACGTAGGCGTCGAGATCGGCGGGGGGAGCGGTTGAGGTGGGCGATTGCGCCCACAATGAAGTCGAGAGAATCAGGGCGACGAATACGAAGGGGGAGCGGCGGTGATAGCTCAGTGACATGCATCTCTCCGAAGGGTCGTTAGGTGAGAATTACGACGCGGAGATTAGAACACAGAACGGGACAAATCTTCGCACGTTAGCCAAAACGTGGCGTCAGGCGAAAGTCAAAATCCCCACCTTGGCCGCAAAGGACCCGGCAAAGATGGGACACCCTCACGTTGGTTCCGGCCGCATCGTTCGTTGTGCTTCAGGGAGTCGTTGGCGCGCGCATCAGGAATGAGAGGTCGCCTACTTTATAAAGGACCTTGCCGGGCGAATCGGGGGTGGCGGTGACTTTGCCCGCGCGCACTGCATCGAAGGCTTCTACGAGTCGAGGAAGTACTGACGGAGACGCGACGGGGACATTGTGCGCCCCCAAAACTAATTTGATCTGTGGGGCGAGCGCCGCCAAGCGGCGAATGGATGCGGCGTAGGCGTCCAGATCGGTTTCGGGACGAAAAAGCCAAATGGGAGCGGGATAGTAAGTGTCGCCGGTGAACAGGAGCCTGTTGGTGCGATCGATGAGGGAAATGGCGTCGGGAGTGTGACCGGGCGTGGCGATGACTTCCAGCGTTCGGCCCCCTAGATCGAAACGGTCGCCGTCATGAATTAGGGCAGAGATCTTCCAAGCGCGGGTCGCGTAAGTTTTCGAGTCGAATCCCTTCGGGAGTGTGCCGCAAATTTGGTCGGGAGTAATTTCATCCTGTGCGTCTGTGCGCGAACCCTGCGCGTTCTTGCGTGTGAAGTCGGTATCCATGCCGTAGACCGTGACGAACTCCCAGTTGTCGCCAACGTGATCGTCGTGCGTATGGGAATTCAGGACGACGATCGGCAACTTGGTAAGTTCAGCCGTGACTTTCTTGAGATCGCTGATTCCCATGCCCGTGTCAAACAGCACGGCCTGCTTTTCGCCGACGATCAAGTAGCTGATCACTTCTTCGGCCTGGTGGGGTTCGTAGATGGCGAACACTCCGCTGGCAGGTTTGTAGACTTCGAACCAGGCATCGGTGATGGGGACGCGATCGAGAGTCTTGTACGCGGGGCGCGGTATCGGGCGGCACCACTCGGGCACCTGGGCGCGGGGCGAGGAGGCCAGGAGGCCGGGAAAGATCACGAAAATGAGAGCAAGGAAGGCCGTTGCCAACCGTTTGCGGCAAGTCTGAAGCATACGTTTCCCCGGAACAATACGTGCGAGAATTACAACGCGGAGATTAGAACACAGAAACCTCGGATTGTTCGAGAGATGCGGAGAAAGGTGATGCAGCAACCGGTCAACGAATCCGATGCGGACTTATCTTCTGGAGCGAGCGCGATGTTGCCGAAGCTAGTGGACGAGGTGTTTTTGTTTTTCGCACGCGAGAATTTGCCGGACCATCATTTCGCCGTGGTTCGATTTCCGCACGGTGGAGACGCCGGAGGCGCTAGCTGTCGGCTCGTTGATTCGATACCGGCTGCGCTGGCACAGGGCGCCGGTCCGGTGTGAAGCGGGATGTAGAGGAGATTGTTGAGTTTCGCGCGGAAACGATGCGAAGGCTTTTCGGACCTTGAACAGTTTTGGGTGCTGGACGATGCGAAGGCCAGCGGCCGTCCCTACAGCCGGCGGGACGCCGGCGCTAAATTAAGCGCCGACGCTACGGACGGAAGTTTCGTACGAAAGGAAATTATGGTTTCGCCGGACTTTATATTTTGGGAAGTGGATACGCAAGCTGATTTCATGTTGCCCGCAGGGAAGCTTTATGTGCCGGGGGCAGAAAAGCTGTTGCCAAACATCCGGCGGCTTACCGATGCGGCGCGACAAGAGCGGGTATTCCTGGTATCGCACGGATGTTTTCATGGGCCGCGCGATCGCGAGTTTCAAACTTTCCCGCCGCATTGCGTGAAGGGAACGGCGGGGGCGGAGTTTGTGCCGGAGGCGTTGACCGATCGAGTTGTGCGGGTGCCGAATGATGTGCAGGCCAAGCTTCCGCAGGATTTGTCGAAATACCAGCAGATTCTGCTGGAAAAACAGACGCTGAATATTTTTGAGAGCCTGCACGCGGAGCCTCTCGTCGAGCAACTCGGGGATAAAGCCGAATTTGTGGTGTTCGGAGTGGTGACGGAATACTGCGTGAACTTCGCCGCTAAGGGCTTGCTCGAACTGGGGCGGCGCGTGGCCGTGGTGCAGGATGCGATTGCAACGCTGAAGAAAGACGATGGAGAAAAGACGATTGCGGAGTTACGACGACGAGGAGCCAGAATGACAACTGCGGAGCAGGCTCTCAGGGCGCTCGGCCACTGAGAGCCCGATCCGGCCTGCTAGTGACGGTCGTGGTCGCCATGGTTGTGACGCCATGTCCAGTATTCCTTTTGTTCCTCGGGAGGAAGTTTGCGGAATTCGCGGTGCGGGTCGCGGTGGGTTTCACCGGCCCAGCGATTATAGTAAACCACTTCGTCGTTGTTCCATACGTGGTAATCCGTGTAGTACGGATCGTAGACGCGATAATAGTGATGATGCTCGCAGGCGAATCCTGCCAAGGACGAAGCCAGTGCGGCCGCCAGGAGCAGCGAACTCAACGGGTGTGAACCACGGCTCATTTGTTTTCTCTCCTCAGAAAAAGAAACACCAGTCCAGGTGATTAGTTGCTGAAAGGTCTGCGGTGGTTTGAAAAGCTGTTGCTGATTGAGAAACTGTATAAAATCCGCGGTGAATGACTTTACCAACGGAAATACGGTTCCGTCCGGATGGTATTTCGTTTGATTTCGAATGGTTTCTGGCGGAGTTAAGATTGTAATAGACTACAGTGTCCTTAACTTGAGGAGATTGAATTTTGGCCGACCCATTGCGCATGCTGCTGGACTTACCGGTGGAGGAAAAAGTTGAACGCGGTCTCGAACACACACCCCGAGAGATATGGCAGCAGCCCGATACTTGGAAAAAGACATACCAGCGCTGCGAGGAGAAGAAGGCAGAGTTAAATGACGTGCTCAGGCGTGCGGGGATCGGCCGCGGGAATACTTCGTCGCCCACCGTATATCTGGTTGGCGCGGGCACTTCAGATTACACGGGCCGGGCACTGGCTCCATTGTTCCGCCAACGTTGGAGTTGCGAGGTTTGGGCCATTCCCAGCACGACACTGCTGACCGAGTTCGAAGAGTTTCATCGCCCGGGGAAGGAATATCTGTGGATTTCGTTTTCGCGCTCGGGCGAGAGTCCGGAAGGCGTGGCGTTGTTGGAGCAGGCGTTGGATCGGCATCGAGAGATCCGTCACCTGGTGATTACCTGCAATCCCCTGGGGCCCATGGCACAAATTTGCTCGCGGCACCCAGACCGCGCGTTGGCTCTTGTGCTCGACGAAGCCGTGAATGATCGCGGTCTAGCCATGACCAGTTCCTTCAGCAACATGGTTCTGGCGGGTCAGTGCTTGGGACACTTGGAAGATCTCGCCCAGTTCGGTGAGGTGATCGAAGGAATGAGCACGGCGGGCCGAAAATTTCTTCCCTCAGCGGCCGAAGCTGCGGCTGCGATTACTCTGTTGGGCTGCACGCGTGCCTGTTTTGTTGGTGCAGGGGTGTTGCGGGCGGTGGCGGATGAATCCGCGCTGAAGGTGGTGGAGTTGAGCGCGGGCAAGGTTACGACGTTGGCGGAGACGCCGCTCGGGCTTCGCCACGGGCCACTATCGAGCGTGGACGGACAGACATTGTTTGTGGCTTTCTTGTCGAGCGACAGCCGGCGGCGCGGGTACGAACTCGATCTGCTGCGGGAGATTGATCGCAAACATCTCGGGCGAGTGCGGGCCGTGGTTACGACGCGTCCGGGCGACGATGTGGCGTCTCTGGTGGATTATTGTTTGCCGCTGGATTGCGGAGCCAATTTCCCCGATCAATACCGGCCGGCGTTGGATGTGATGTTGAGCCAGTTGATCGGCTTGTTCGCTTCGATGCGATGCGGGCTGAAGCCGGATCAGCCGAGTCCGAGCGGAACGATTACGCGGGTGGTAGCGCCCATCAAGTTGTATTCCTAGGGGAATTCCGTCCGACTACAATCGGAACTCTGATTCTGAAGGCGAGTTATGGCGCGACCGTTTACCTGCGGCGGTTGGAACGATGTAGGCGTCCGCGACCTTGCCCGTTCGGTGGCGTGGTACGTGGAAAAGCTAGGGCTGCGCGACATCGAAGTCGAGATGGACGAAAGCGAAGGATGCGTCGCGCTCGGCTTCTCAAATGATGAATACATTGTTGCACTGGGTCCGGCGGGCAAGCTGACCGATGAGCTCAGGCCTTTGCTTTTCACAACCAATATCAAGAAAGCCAAAGATTTTCTGAACTCGCGGGGTGCCGGCCTCGGTGAGATTGAGCAGGGTGCGCAGGACGCACTATTTTGAGATACGCGATCCCGAAGGGAATGTGATTGAAGTCAGCGAGGAGCCGTAGTTGGCTTGTTCTTGTTCTCTCGAGGATCTCTAGGTCAACGGGTGTTCAGCTCAGACGCGTGCGGGACTAGTTGGCGATAAATGTAGTTGGGCACGTCACCGTTCCAATAACCGGCGGTCTTTGCATATCCGATGATTCCGAAGAATAAGACTGCAATTCCAGCGGCCATGACCCATGCCGGAAGTCGACCGTGATTGGGAGAACGCGTCCATGGGCCCAGCGCGAGTTGCAGGGCGCCTTCGGCCGGGCACACGGCAACGCACTCCAGACATCCCGTACACTCGGCCGACTTAATGTTGACCAGTTTGTCCACGGGCAGGGCGGAGGGGCAAGCCTTGGCGCATTTCGCGCAATCGATACAGGCGGGTTCTGAGCGACGGATACGCAACGGGCTCAGCAGGGAAGTAAGGCCGAGTAGTGCTCCGTAGGGACACAAATAACGGCACCAGAAATTCTGCACCAGGGCCGACGCTATCACCAGGGCGCCGAGAACGATGGCCGCGGTTTGGCCCAAATCGCGAAAAAAATTCAGCATGCGTACGTCGGCGACCGCGCCGTAGGGGCTATGCATGAATCGCTCAATCGCGTCCGGCGTCATGTTGGCGATCGCCCAAGCGAAGAATCCCAGCAGCAGATACTTCAGACTTCGCATGGGAAGATCGAGCCAGCGCGGGACCTGAAAGCTGCGCCCGAAGATCTGCCGTCCCGCACGCCAGAGATATTCGGAAAAAGTCCCAACAGGACACAGCCAACTGCAGAACGCCTTACGGAATAAGAACGCGATTGCCAGGAAACTTACCAGGAGGAACAACGCGGCGGGATGGCTGGCCGGTACGCGCCCGGTCGTCAGCCAATACTTTAAATTCATGAGGCCG
>CAZILJ010000737.1:0-1776 GCA_964539915.1 uncultured Acidobacteriaceae bacterium
CGCCAAGCTGATCTCGTCACCCAGCGATTATCCCCGCGCCTATATTTGCGACGAGTGCGTGGCGGTGTGCAACTCGATTCTCGAAGACGACCGCACGGCAACTCCGCCAGCCACCACTCCCAACCAACTACCCAAGCCTCAGGAAGTGAAGACCTTCCTCGATGAGTATGTGATTGGGCAGGAGCAGACCAAGAAAAAGCTGGCGGTCGCCGTCTACAACCACTACAAGCGCATCTTCATGAACCGGCAGAAGACCGGCGACGGGATCGAACTGACCAAGTCGAACATCATGCTGATCGGTCCGACTGGGACGGGCAAGACGCTTCTAGCGCAAACTCTGGCTCGCATGCTGGATGTGCCGTTCGCCATTGTCGATGCGACGACCCTCACCGAAGCCGGTTACGTCGGGGAAGACGTCGAAAACATCATCCTCAAATTGCTGCAAGCGGCGGACGGAGACGTGAGCCGCGCCCAGACCGGAATCATCTACATTGATGAAGTCGACAAAATCGGCCGCAAGGATGAAAATCCCTCGATCACGCGCGACGTTTCCGGCGAAGGCGTGCAGCAGGCCTTGTTGAAGATTCTGGAAGGCACCATCGCCAACGTTCCTCCTCAGGGCGGTCGCAAGCATCCACACCAGGAATTCACCCCGGTCGACACCACCAACATCCTCTTCATCTGCGGCGGCGCCTTCGTCGGCCTCGACAAAATCATCTCGCGCCGAATCGGCAAGAAGTCTCTCGGCTTCCGGACCGGCGAAGATGCGGAAAAGGACGACGCGTCGAATTCGAAGAAGCGTACCCAGGAATTGTTGACCGAAATCCAGCCGGAAGATTTGATCAAGTTTGGACTAATTCCGGAGTTCGTAGGACGCCTACCGGTCGTGGGCATGCTGGAGGATCTCGATGAATTCGCGCTGATCGAAATCTTGACCCGTCCGAAGAATGCCATCGTCAAGCAATACCAGCGTCTGTTTGAGTTCGAGAATGTGCGGCTGAAGTTCAACGACGAGGCGCTGCGGGCCATCGCCCGCCAGGCCATGGCGCGCAAGGTGGGAGCGCGCGGGCTGCGCATGATTCTGGAAGAGCTCATGCTCGATCTGATGTTCAACCTCCCTAGCCAGAAGAAACTGAAGGAGTTTGAAGTGACGCGGGAAATGGTGGAAAAACGCACTGCTTCATTCACCCCCGTCATGGAAAAAGCAGGGTAGAAAATCGCGGAGGCCTGGCTTGCTAGGTCTTTGCCGGCAGCGCCCGGAAACGGCAGGGGCCAGACGTGGCAAGGAACTTCCGTTCGAGCGCGGGACCGCCGAAACAGGTACAATCCTTGTAAGTTGGCCTTTATCCGTTGACCGTAATCCAGGGAGATTCAGTGACCACATCCAAAGAAAAGTTCGAATCCAAGAAGCTCCCGATGATGCCCATTCGGGACGTGGTCATCTTCCCTTTCATGATGACTCCATTCGTGGTGGGCCGCGAATCGAGCGTGCGGGCCCTCGAAGAGGCCCTGGCGGCGGATAAGAAGATTTTCCTGGCCACTCAACACGATGCGTCCATCGACGAACCGAAAGCCAACGAGATCTACCAGGTAGGCACGATCGTCAACATCGTGCAGAGCCTCAAACTGCCGGACGGCAACATCAAGGTTCTGGTCGAAGGCGTGGAGCGCGGCAAGATCCTTCAGGTGGTCGACACCGACGGCTACATGCAAGCAACGGTCCGGGTCGCGCGATACGCGACGGAAGGCAATCAGGCTTTAGAAGCGGGCATGCAG
>CAZILJ010000738.1:0-2851 GCA_964539915.1 uncultured Acidobacteriaceae bacterium
AAGGACGGCGAGCTCGGAGTGCGCTACAAGAGCCCGACGTTCATCGAAGGCTACACGCTTAGCCTTGACGCCCTGCGCCGCAGCAGCGATTCGTTGCAAGTGTTGGTTCGCATTCTCAGCCAGGACCCGCAAGGCAAAAAATATCTCGACCAACTCTCCGACACGTTCTGGACGCGCTGGCTCACGCCCGACATGGCTCCAGCGTACATGCAGCCCGGCCCGCCGCCTCCGCCGAAGACCCGCTTTTACGGGGATAACTAGTCCTCGCTTCATCGCGGATCTTTTGTCTTCACTTCGGTGGTGAGGCTGGCGCTTAGCGTTCGGAAAGAATCGTTGCATGGGCTTTCAGGATGGCGCAGGGTCAGTCAGGCTGAGGGGTATTTTCTGCCAGCCGAGCTGGCTTCCCGGGTTTTCCAAGTCCCGTAAGCCGAACAAATAAGCGCCAACATCTCTGTCAGATGGGAGCCGGATGGAATTCTTGCGTACCACAGGACGCAAAAAACCTTTTCACAGATTGTACCGCACTCGTCGCCAACACAATGCCGGACAGCCAGGTTACCAAACTCGGCAGCATTTCTGAGGGTACATGGGCTGGCCTTTGGCACATTTAAACGCTTCGCCGAACTCTTCGAAGTTCTGCACCGTGCCGTTGACGCGCCAGCGTGCAGGCGAGTGTGGGTCGACTGAGCCTGATCGACGGGCCGAACGAAAGTTTTGATTCTGGCACCAAAGTTGAGCGAAAGACAGAAAGAAGCGCTGGCTCTCAGTGTAGCCATCGATCTTGTAGTCAGCCGTCTTCCCTTGCGCAGCCAAGGCGTCAACCAGGGCCCGAAAAGCGATGCGCAGACCGCCACTGTCTGCGATATTTTCGGCCAAAGTGAGCTTGCCGTTCACCTTGAGTGTCGGCAGATCGTTCGGATCGGGCATCACGCCGAATTGGCTGTATTCCGCTATCTGACAGCTAGCCTTCGCCGCAAAGTCCTTGCGATCGTCAGGCGTTTGCCATTCGTGGACATTGCCCCTTTCGTCGAATTTCGATCCCAGGTCGTCGAAGCCATGGGTGAGCTCGTGCCCGACAACAACGCCAATGCCGCCAAAATTCACTCCCGGGTCAGCGACGCCGTCAAAGAACGGAGGCTGAATGATGCCGGCTGGAATTGAAAGGCTATTCATCGATGGAGTATAATGAGCATCCGCCGTTGGAGTCGTGATATCCCATTCGTCCGCGCCTACTGGCTTGCCCACTTTGCTCAGCAAGGAATCGCGCTGAAAGACGGCATTGCGATGCAAGTTTCCAAGGAAGTCATTGTGATCCACTCTCAGATCTGAGTAATCGCGCCATCTCTCGGGATATCCGATTCTGTTCCGGATCGTGGCCAGCTTTCTTTCTGCAATCTTCTTCGTCTCATCGCTCATCCAGGGCAGGGTCCGAATCTCGTCGGCGAGGGCTTTTTCGAGTGCGGCGACCAGCCCTTCCATGCTGGCTTTGGCCCCGGGCGGAAAGTTCTGCTTCACCCAGTCCTGCGCGAGGGCATCGTCGAATGCGTGATCGGTGATTGCAGTGCATTGCTTCCAGCGCGGTGCCGGCTTCTCTTGTCGCGTAAAATAACCGCCCCAAAAGGCAAAGTCTTCATCGCGAAACGCCTGAGGTAGAGCATCGGCTTGTTCGCTCAAGATATGCCAGCGGAAGTAGGACCTCCACGCATCAACAGGCGCGACGGTGAGCAAGCGATTAACAGTCTTCACAAAATCCGGGTTGGCTACATTGACTGTGCCGATCGGCTGTGCCGTCACATGCTTGAAGTAGATCCCGAAGTCAAACTCGGGCGCGAGTTTCTGGAGATCGGCGAGGGTGTAGATGTGATAGCGCTTCTCGGGATCGCTCAAATCCTCGCCATCAGCAGAAGCCTGCGCCAGTTTAGTCTCGATCCCGAAAACAGCCGTTGCTTCCGTCTGGGCTCGCTCCATCGTATCGCCGGCAAGCATGAACATGCGTATTAGATGGCTTGTATATCGCCTGCGAGCATACCCCAAGGGACCTACATAAAGTTGGCGGCCCGGCAACGTCATGCCGCTCTCGGAGATGGTCAAGATATGCTTTGACGACTCCTTCTGGTCCGGTTCCACATCCAAGCGGAATGGCGGTGCGGGATCTCCGGCAGCCGCAAGATCGCCGATCAGCGTTGCAATGTCTTTGGAGTCGCTCAGCGCGGAGACGCGTTTCAGCGCGGGCTCAAATGACTGAAGGCCCTTGTTCTGCCGCTCCTCGACATTCATGCATGCTGCAAAGAAGTCGCCATACTTCTTTTCGAGGGGGTCTGCAGGGCTCTTGGCGGCTTTGTCCAGCTGCTGCCAAAGTTCATAAAGGTTCCGCTCCTGGAGGACCGAGAACGAGCGCACCCAGCGCGATTGGTCACCAGGAATTGGATTGTCCTTGATCCACGTGCCGCATGCATATTGGTAGAAGTCGGTGCACGGATCGACACTCTTGTCGATAGCCGCGAAGTCGAGATTCTTTACGATCGGCGGCGCAATGGGCGCCTCAGCATTGCTCTGGGAGGGCGCCGGTGTCTGGGCCAAGGCTGTGCCTGCCCAAACCACGAAAAGGAAAGCCGTGCGAATATCGATCATCCTTTACTCCAATTTACCCACCCAATATACCACCTATCCCATAGGGCGATCTCCCGGCGTGCCGCTTCCGCGTTTCGTTCATCGGGCGGTCCTACCAACGCTGAGGACGCCTCCTGCCGAGCGACCCGTGGCTACCCTTCGGGGCGGCCGCAGCCGGTTCATAGGACCGACCCACGACCACCTCCGCCAAAAGGTCTCACGGCTGGGTACCGTTCCTCTG
>CAZILJ010000739.1:0-4350 GCA_964539915.1 uncultured Acidobacteriaceae bacterium
GAAGGCTACCGCGGCCTGTCCGGACATGGAGCCTACGTCGGGAACCTGTCCGTCAGGCAAAACAAAGTCGCTGGTCTTAACGGTTGCGCCGAGCTCTTTGGCCGCGCGCTTCAGATCATGCTCGGCCTTGGCGCGGTCCGACAATTCCTGGACTTTTTGTGACAGCAGGGTCGAGGAGCGCTCGTTCTTGAACTCGTCTTCCACGCGACTGCGGATCTCTTCAAACGTGGGCGTCGAAGCCGGCTTCACCCCTAACAACTGAAATACCGTAATGCCTTGCGAGGCGGGCGCCATATCCGGGGGCGAATTCTCGGCCGAGGCAAACACCGCGTCCATGAACTGGTTCGCGGGCCCAAGGCCTGGCAAGTTGTCTTTGCGCGAAAAGAAATCCGACGTGATCACAGGAACACCGAGCGTCGCCGCGGCAGCGTCCAGACCCTGCGTCCGAGCCTGCTTCATCAGGGCGTCCGCTTTCTTCTGCGCGATCTGCTGGCCTTTCTGATGCTTGATCACGGGCTCGATCTCGGGCTTGACTTCGTCGAGTGTCCGCACGTGCGCTTCCTGCTTGTCATCGACGCGGATAATGTGGAAGCCGTAGCTACTCTTTACAAGATCGCTCATCTGCCCTTTGGAAAGCGAAAACGCGGTCTTCTCAAACTCGGGGACTGTCTGGCCTTTTCCGATCCAGCCGAGCGAGCCGCCCTGTTTGGCGCTGCCCGTATCCTCGGAATACTTCTTAGCCAGATCCTCAAGCTTGGCGCCGCTCTTCAACTGCTGCAGCAAATCTTCGGCTCGGTGTCGTGCTTCCGCCACGCCCTTCTCGTCCACTTTTCCGTCGGGACCGGGCAGCGGAGTCTTGATCAGAATATGACTGACCTTGACCTGCTCGGGCTTGCGGTACTGGTCGCGGTGCTGATCGTAGTAGGTGCGCAGATCGTCAGATGTGACCTGAACATCCGCGGCGGCCTTGCCGGTTTCCACGATTGCGTATTTGACCTTGCGTTTTTCGGGAACGGAGTTCGCGTAGCTTCCCTTGTGGGTCTCGTAGAACGCTTTGAGTTCCTCGTCCGTAGGGTGCAGACCTTTACGCAAATCGTCCTGCTTTAGGACTGCGTATTCGAACTTGACCTTGGAATTGTCTTTCATGAATTGCGAGTGAATCTCGTTCTCGCTCGCACTGGCGCTGCCGGAAATCAGGGCCTGCAGTTTGGTCAACAAGATGTCGTCGCCCACGGACTGTTCGAACTTGGGGGCCGTCAAATTTGCGCGCTGCAGCATTTCTTCGTATTCCACCTGGCCGATAAAGTTGCCGCCGGGGAAAAAGGTTGCGGCATAGCGCCCGTGTTGCAGTTCGTCCTTCACTTCCTCTGGCGAAACGCGCAGGCCCATGCGCCGGGCTGCGCTCAACAGCGCCTGGCGGTCAATCATTTGGTCGACCGCGCGTATGGTCTCCTGCTGGATCAGAAAAGGCATCAACTTCTGCGCCATCTCGCCGTAGCGTTGCGCATCTTGCTGCGCCATCTGGCGCGCGGTCTGGCGCACTTCGTCGGAACTGATTTCTGAACCGTCCACCTTGGCGACCACGCCCTTGCCCGGCTGGCCGGTTAGTTCGGAAGTCAGGCCGCCGGGGATGAAAGTAATCACCATGGCAGCGCAAATTACAAGAAGAATGCCGCTAAGAATGATCTTCTTCGTCGGGCCTTGGGTCTGCAAAAAACGAATCATGGTCTTGTCACTCCAGAGTAGACGGGCGAGTTTCTTATTATAAACCAGGCAACGCTAGGGCACGGGAAGGACTCGAGTCATCACCGGGGGCGATCGACGTGCTCGTCCGGACGCAACGCAGGGGCAATAACTCCGCTATTGAAACGAATTAATAATAATGTTATCCATTCTGGGGACATTTCTGCCAAATGCCCCCAGGGATATTCTACGAGCCCGCACTGCAATCGACAGGAGCACCATGAACTTAAGCCAGCGACGCGCAGTCATCCTCTTTCTTTCGGCCCAATTCCTTCTGGTCACGCTGCTTCTCGCCCAGAACACAAGCCAGACGCATGCCTCGGAAACGAAGATGGCGTTGCGCGATGGCTGGTCTCTGCAAACCTCCGCCAAGGTTGAAGCCAAAGGCGAAGTCATCTCTACACCGCAATTTTCTCCCAGGGGATGGCATGAAGTAACTGTGCCCACCACAGTGGTGGCTGCGTTGGTCGGGAACAAGACTCTTCCTGACCCTCTGTTTGGCATGAACCTGCGGGACTATCCGGGAGTGAACTATCCGATCGGGGCGAATTTTTCGAACATCGCGATGGCGCCCGACAGTCCCTATGCGGTCTCGTGGTGGTATCGCAAGCAGTTCGCTGTCCCGGCGTCGTACAAGGGCAAGACGGTTTGGTTGAAATTCAACGGCATCAATTATCGCGCCAACATTTTTCTGAACGGAAAGCAGATCGCGAAGTCCGACGATGTCGCGGGGGCGTGGCGAACCTACGAGTTCAATATTACCGAGGCGGCCAAGTCGGGCGCGGAGAACGTTCTCGCCATTCAGGTCTTTTCCCCGACCGAGCACGATCTCGCCATTACCTTCGTCGATTGGAATCCCGCTCCTCCCGATAAGAATATGGGGCTGTGGCGCGAAGTTTATCTCAGGTCCAGTGGACCTGTGGCCTTGCGCTATCCGACGGTAGTGTCGAAGCTGAACCCACCGACAAACGACAGCGCGCGTCTCACGGTAACCGCTCAGTTGAAAAACGGCACCAATCAGCCCGTAAAGGGCAAACTCAAGGGCCAGATCGAGGCGGTGAAGTTCGAACAGGACGTGGAACTCGCAGCCAACGAAGCAAAGGACGTGACGTTCACTCCCGAGCAATTCCAGCAACTCGTGTTCGCGAACCCGCGCCTGTGGTGGCCCACCCAAATGGGCAAACCGAATTTGTATCCGCTGTCCATGGAATTCGAGGCCAATGGCGCGGTCAGTGACCATTCGAACACCGAGTTCGGCATTCGCGAAATCACCTCAGACTTCAACTCGGTGGGGGGACGGGCATTTCACATCAACGGCAAGAACATTCTGATTCGCGGGGGCGGTTGGACCACGGATTTAATGATGCGAGAAAATTCGCAGCGCCTGCACGACGAATTCCGCTACGTTCGCGACATGGGACTGAACACCATCCGGCTCGAAGGAAAACTCGAGGTCCCGGAGTTTTTCGATATGGCCGATCACCAGGGAATTCTTGTGATGGCCGGATGGTGCTGTTGCGATTTCTGGGAGCGCTGGCCTCGCTGGCAGGCTGCGGATTTTGAGATTGCCAAACAGTCTTTGCGCGACCAGATCTATCGACTGCGCAGCCATCCCAGCCTGGTGATGTGGCTGAATGGCAGCGACAATGCGCCTCCGCCGGACGTAGAGCAGATGTATCTCGACGTGGAGAAGGAATTATTCTGGCCGAATCCGGTGGTTTCGTCAGCCACGGGGAAGAAGACCAGCGTGACCGGCGACAGCGGGGTCAAGATGACCGGGCCTTATGAATACGTGGCCCCAGCTTATTGGGAGGTTGACACCCCACAGGGCCAACCCGATCGCAAGCTGTGCAATCCGGGAGGCTGCGGCGGAGCCTACGGCTTTAACAGCGAAACCAGCATGGGGCCGGCCGTTCCGCCGGTCGAAAGTATTCGGGCCATGGTTGGCAAGGACCATCTGTGGCCGATCGACGAGGTGTGGAACTATCACGCGGGCGGCGGCGAGTTCAAAACCATCGGCGTATTCAGCGACGCGCTCGCCAACCGCTACGGCAAGTCGGACAATGTGCAAGACTTCGCGACGAAATCGCAAATGCAGACCTATGAGGGCGTGCGCGCCATGTACGAGGCCTATAGCCGAAACAAGTACCAGGCTACTGGCGTCATTCAGTGGATGCTGAACAATGCGTGGCCTTCGATGATCTGGCACTTGTACGACTACTATCTGCGTCCCGGCGGCGGATATTTCGGCGCCAAGCGCGCCATGGAAGCCCTGCATCCGATCTATGGCTATGACGATCATTCAATCTGGGTGGTCAGCAGCCAATATGAGGACGCGCAGGGATTGAAGCTCACCACGAAAATTTACAACCTCGACATGACCGAGAAGTTCACGCAGTCGAATCAAGTCGATGCATCCGCCGACAGCACCGCAAAGATTTTCACGCTACCGGAGGTTGCGGACCTGAGCCCAACCTATTTCGTCGCGCTCCGACTGGAGGATTCAACGGGCAAACTCGTGGGCTCGAATTTCTACTGGCTCTCGACCAAGCCTGAGACTCTCGACTGGGCCAAGACCACTTGGTGGATGACGCCGACGGCTTCCTA
>CAZILJ010000740.1:0-1889 GCA_964539915.1 uncultured Acidobacteriaceae bacterium
CTGCTCGTTTGCCACGGACGGTCGACTGGCGCAGGCGAACCAACATAGGTCCGCTTTGCATAATCCATCAGATCGGCGAGCGTCAGTTCTCGCTCGGCGGACAAGTCTCCCGAATCCACGGAACTCGACAAGGTGTCAAGAAAAGCGACCGACTCTTCGGGCGGCTGGCTCGGCCGCTCCAGCGCAACAGCTTGCGGCGCGGCCGGCACCCGTTGCTTTGGCATCTCGGCTTGCGCGATCTGGCGGCGATCCGCGGCCGCCGGATTGGCCCGCTGATCGGCCGGCCGCGGCGCCGCCGGCTTAAGCGCGCTCGGCGGTGCCAGCTGCGCAAGCTTGACGGACCCCGGTGTTGCCGCTCGCGCCGTCTCCAGCCGATCGTCGGTGGTAAATTTCGCGATTTCGGTTTTCACCAAATGCCGGAAGTCCAAATTGAACTGCGCGCCGGGATGGGAGTCGTTGTTTGCGATATATTCGATATTCGGCCCGACCAGTTTCTTCGAGCCCATGCCGCCAAACGTCATCCAAGGATTGGGATTATAGATTTCAATCATCCGCCCTACTTTTCCGCCGCTGAGGGGCGGATCATCCGAGCTCAGCATCGAGGGTTGCAGCGCGATGATCAGATCGACATTTTTTGCGTTATTTGCAACTAAAACCGAATTATTCGCTCCCAGGCTATACCCGACAACAACTATGTGCGTTCCCTGAGGCTGACGGTCGATGTCTTGTACTAATGTTGGCCATGACTGATGCAGATATGTGCCGACTTCTACTTCTGGCATCTTTTTAAGTTCGGCAACCAATTCAACGAGTCCGATCGCTGGCAAAGGTCCGAACAGAGGCCATAAGACGCCAACAAACGTCTTGGCGTGAACCGGAGAGCAGACTAGGCAGCCAAACAAGGCGATAGCGATCGCTCGCTTCTTCACTTCCAAACTCCCCCGCGCCGGCTTATGCCATGTGGCATAGTCAACCACCTCGGCAGCGAATTCGTCGGCCTAGTTCAAAGTGCGTGATTGCCCCAACACCTCTCACCCCTACAGGCAGCCGTAATTGCGGCATTTGTGGGAAAATTCGACGGCTTATTCGTTCGGCGGGCGCGCCTACGGCGGGGTCTTAACTGGCTTCGTCGCATGGTGACAGTGCGTCGTGCCGGACCACCACGGCGTGAATGATGACGGCCGACGAGCCGGCCAGCCCCGCGCCCCTGGGTCCACTGCCGCCAGCTGCACCCCATCGGCACTATGATCCCAGCGGCTCGTTATTGAGCGGCCTGCAGGCCCGATCGGCTCCTGAATCGCCCACATGGGCCCAGCGAAGCGAACGCGTCGGAACCTGTACTCCCTACGCGATCGCTCCCATAGTTTCGGCTGCCCCGGTCATGAGGTCATCCTCCATTCGGAGGGACGCTCGGCGCTGCGGTCCCGGGCGCTTGTCCGCTACCTTGTTCCCGCGGAACGCGCCCTGAGAATTTGGGTTGCGTTGGCCGCGCTTCATGGATGATCGTTTGTGGCTGCCATTCACTACGGCGGAGGAAATGATAAAACTCCGTAATCGCGGACCATTTCCAGGATATCACCGCCACCATCCCCGCGAGGATAATCAGCGCCATGAGGAGCCTCGCCAGGCCGCCGTAGGAGAGCGTGGCGGCGCGTCGTCCGTACTCCCCTTCCGGTGCCGCGTGGCGCTGCGTATGACGCCCTGGTGCCGCGCGCCGCGAATACGGCCCGTGGGCAACGGCTAGCGGCCGCTCGTGTTCCGGCTCATACGCAGGTTCAAGGTCCTGTTCATGCCGCATATCGTACTCGACCCAATTCAAATCTTGCAGATCGAGATGGGGCTCCAACCTCTGCGAGGATCTTGCTGGGTCTTCATTCGGCTGATATTGC
>CAZILJ010000741.1:0-6216 GCA_964539915.1 uncultured Acidobacteriaceae bacterium
AGGTAACGATCAAGGGCGGCATTCACCGCGATTTCCAAAAATTCCATTTAACTAGGCAACAGTGGCAGCCTGCAATTGCGACAAGGAGGCGTTGCAATTCGGAAACAAAGATAGCGACGCGGCGTCAGCAGCCTCCGTCCGACCGCGCGTAGGTGGAGAAGTGATCCGCTGCCTGAGCCGCTACGCCAAACATGCCAGCAACTCGACCAAGCGTTACGCAGGATCAGCACGCTGACGATCGCGACCGCCCAAAAGAAGATCACGGATACGCTGGTGCCGATTGGCGCCGCCGCTGTCTGCGGGAAGCAGGGAGTGCACGGAGCCCTGGCACCGAGAGTCCGTCTCTTGACAAGCTCCCTTTACGTGGCACATTGTCGCAAGCGGAGCCGTCCGACTGGTCCGACTCCGAGTAATTTACAGGACACGAATTTGAGACACTTCGGATTCGTGTTCCCTGCAACAATCTATCAAAGGGGAAACGCAATGAGGCTCACCACCCTGATCTCCGCGATGGCATTTTCGCTTTTAGCGACGCTCGGTTGCTCTGCCGTCGCCTTCGCTCAGTCCGACTGCAAGACCTTGGTTAAGGCCTCGCCGTTCGGTCCCGACGACGAGACCGGCGCCACCAACCGCGTCACTGCGGCCGTCACGAAGGCGGCCGCGGCTGAAATCCAGACCGGCAACGTGACGCCGATGGCGTACAATCTGGTGGACGGCGTGCCGCTGTTCGGCACAAGGTTCACCAAGACGATCCTGACGGCTGTCGCAATAGTGCCCGGCGCCGAGTTTGGAAAGAACAAGCTGAGTTACATGGAAGACACGTATTTGAGTCAAAGCCACGTCGGTACTCACATCGACGGGATGGGCCACATCGGTATCAAGGACTGCTACTACAATCAGACCCCGATGGGTAAATACGTAACTCAGAATTACCTGAAGAAGTTGGGGCTTGAACACATCAAGACATTCGCAACGCGCGGCGTTATCATCGATCTGGTCAAGGTTTTCCAGGATGCCGGAAAGCTCAAGACTAACCCGGCGTGCAAGAACCCATGCCTCGATGGCGGAACAGTGATCACCGAGGCCGATCTTCAGGCCGGGCTGAAGGCATATAACGTGACCCTGCGGGAGGGTGATGCAGTGTTCCTGCATACCGGCTGGGGCGACCTGTTCCAGCAATTCCCGGCGCAGAACGCCGCCTACAACAAGGCCGAGCCAGGCCTCGGCAAGTCGGCCGCGGCGTGGCTCGTGGACCAGAAGGTCATTCTCGTGGGTGCCGATACCTGGGCGGTCGAGGTGATCCCGGGCGAAGACACGTCCGAGGCTTTCCCGGTGCACGCCATGTTGCTTACGGACAACGGAATCCATATTATCGAGAACGTGCGCACGGACCTGATTGTCGCCGCGGCGGCAACCGCCAAACGCTCGACTTTCTTCCTCTCGATGACGGTCCCGAAAGCGGTCGGAGCGACCGGCACGTTCATCAACATCGAGGCGATCCAATAGTCCAATAAGTGTTGCCGAGGTGGATCGCGTCGACTTCAAGAGGGTTCGTGCTGCTGCGGCGCCCGCGCAATGGGGGCGCCGTAGCGTGCTCAAGGTGCTGGTCGGCGTTCTGGTAATGACGGAAGTGCGCGCCGAGGAACGGCGCCGCTTCCGCATTGCGTTCGCGAACCTCAATGATGATCCCAGTGTCCGTGTCGAGGGGCTAGGATTCACCGGCGCCGAAGTACGGCGCAGCTTCGAACTCGCCGCGCGCACGCTCCCGGTCGAAATGGTCTACTACGACAACGGCAGCAATGCCGAAGCGGCACTCGCCAATGCCGACGATGCGGTACGCCGCAACGTCGATCTTTTGATCGAATACAATTCCGATTTGGACGCTAATGCCGAGATCGGCCGCAAGCTACGCGCCGCCGGCATTCCGGTGCTGGCCGTGAACCATCACGTGCCCGGGGCACCGTTCTACGGCGCCGACAATCTCGCCGCCGGCCGCATCGCCGGCGAGGCGCTGAGCGAATTCGCTCGGCAGAACTGGGCGGATCAGACCGTCGTCGCAGTTATCGCTGGCGACCTCGGCGATACGGCGACCTATCTTTCCCAGCGGGTCCAAGGCATCACTGAGGGACTGCACAAGCACCTGTCAGACGTGGCGCTTACGCAACTCGATACCAGTGGCAACGCGGTCAAGCTCGAGGTGCCGCTGGGCAAATTCCTGGGGTCACAGACGCGGCGCAAAGTGCTGGTCGCAACGCTCGACGATCCGACCGCGCTTGCCGCTAAGGGCGCGATCGAGCGGGCGTCACGCATGGGCGACTGTGTCATCGTCGGTCAGGGCGTCGACAAGAGCATCCATGGCGGCGCCAACGACAAGAAGGGAGTCGACCCCAACAACCGCGGCAGCATCATCCTGGGCTCGGTTGCCTATTACGTCGACCGCTATGGCTACGAGGTCTTGCCGCTCGCGATGACGATGTTGCAGGGGGGAGAGGTGCCCAAGCGAACGATCACGCGGCACATCCTCATCTCCGCCAAGAATGTCTTCACCGAATACCCACCGTACGACATGAACTGACTTGCTCAGTCGGCAGGCGTGATGGTCGTGCGGCATCCTGATCCCGCGACAGGACGCGCCTATCCGCCGGCTCCAGGGATGAAGCACCGGATCGAAATGGATGGTCTGATCCCGTTATCCCATGTTTTATAGTACCAGACGACCGGGAAGCCAAATCTGTTCGGCACCTCGACTAGTGCGTCCCGTGGAACGTCGTACCACTCGCCCTCTATCTTCACGCGATATTTGTTGCCGGTCATGTCGTATTCGACTTCTTCAGGTTTCCAGCCGTCGGCAGTGGAACAGCAGCCCTCGCTCAATTTGTTCTCAAGCGAGTTCGCCCAGGCTTTTATTTCAGGAGATGTCGGGCCAAATTGTCCGTGGTCCGTCGCCTCGGCAACATGGGAAAGCGTCAAAAACAGAAAGGAAATGAAAATAGTTTGAAGGATATCGGCCGGCCTGGTCCTCATGCGTACGCGGTGACGAGAGGGCTTGGCGGATACGCACTGCGGCGCCATTCGGAAGCGAATGACCTTGGCCAAGCCGATGCCATTATGCCCGCGATACACCCGGTTGCTCCACGGCCCAATAAAACCGTCGAAACTGCCCTCTGTTCCATTTTTCCGCATGTAGCTTTCACCGTTCGGCCTTGGCGACGAAACGGGCGCGACCCGATCAGTCCGCAGCGCTGGGCGGTCCGAAATAGTAAATGCCGTTCTGGCCAGTCCCCGGCTCCGCCATGGTCGCAAAGGTCATGCCGCCATTCGGTCCCGCGGACGTGACTGGGTTGAGTGCGAAACCCGGGAGGACCTTGCCATCGGCCAAGTGCTCGCCGACCATGGCGACGCGTCTGAGGTCGGGCGATTGACCGGCAAACAATCCCAACGGGCCGGGCCCGCCATCGACACCGGCAATGAAGGCAACCATGCCGCCCGGACCGAGGCTGGGCCAGGGGCCAAAGCCCGAAAACGTGCCGCCCCCAGGTGCGCTGTCCCCCGCGGTGGCAATTTCGACGGGGCCACTGGAGGTAATGACCAGCACCGCCTCCTTGGTCGTGTTATTGGATCGAAGCTCCGCACTGAGGGCAACGTTGTCTTCGTCGTTGATGATGATGCGCTCGGAGAACCGCACCAGCATGGTGCCGTTCGGCCCGAGTTCCCCGACGCCCAAGAGCATTCGCAAGTCTCGAGTCCCGGCCACGAAGATGCCGCCGAGAACTGGGCCGTGTTCGATAACGGCGGGAAACGCAATCACGCCCTTGTTGTTGATGGCGGGAACGCCGAACTTGTCGAACGTCCCGCCACGGGGCGTCCGGTCACCTTGTGTCACGAGCTTGCGAAGCTTGCCACCCGAGTAGAGATAGAGCGCCTGAAACGTCTCGCGTCCGCGACGCACCGTGGCTACGAACGCTACCTCGTCCCAGTTGTTGATCGTCGGAGCATCGAATTCGGCGAAGGTCCCAGTCGACACGCCCGGCGCGTCGTTCCCACTTAGAGCAATCGCCTTAAGGGTATCCTTGCTGGCGAGGAACACTCCCTCGGTGGCGCGTGCGCCGGCTACGGCGGCGCCGAACGCGACTTTGTCGCTATCGTTGAGAGCAGGAACGGGATGACTGGCAAATTCCGACAACTTGCCACCGCCCGGCACCAAGTCGCCGATTCCCACCAGCTTGACCACGCGGTTGCCTGTCGCGAGGAAAATGCCTTCCGTCGTCTTGCTGCGTATCACGCTCGCGTAGAACGCCACATGCCCACGCGCGTTAACCGGGGCAACTATAGGCTGCGACGCGACATCGAACCGGTCGAAATTGCCTCCGCTCGGAGCCGGCTGACCAGACGCGACCACCAGATGCAAGCCTGGCGGGCCTGGTGGGGCCCGCAGTTCGCGGACCGCCGGTGGCGGCGGCGCAAGGTAAGCCCACAGCACGCCGCCCCAAAGGCACAGCACTGCGATTGCGGCGATCAGCAATCGGGCGGCGGCGCTGGCCAGCAACGGTCCACGGCTCGACAGTGCTACGCTCATAATCAGCCCGTCAATTTTTTAGCATACCGGCCTTGAGGGTAGCGACATCATGGCGGATCATTTCGATGTATGTGCCGGCCTCGCCACCCGGCGCCGAAAGCGCATCGCCATAGAGCGTGCCGGTGATCACAGCGCCCGTCTCCTTGGCGATGCGCTCCATGGCGCGCGGGTCGGTGATGCTGTCCAGGAATAGCGCGTGCACGCGCTCCACCTCGATCTGCCGGGCGAGCCGTGCCAGCTCGGCCGCCGACGGCTCGCTTTTGTTGGTCCAGCCGTTGATCGCGATCAGCGTGATGCCGCACGCCTTCGCCAGATATTGGAGCGAGTCGTGCGACGCGATGATGCGCCGCTTTGACACCGGAACGGCCGTCATTTCGGTCCGCATCCAGGCATCGACGCTCTGCAGCTGTTTGACATAGGAGGCGGCGCGCGCCCGGTAATCGGCGGCGTTGGCCGGGTCGGCTCGCTCCAGGGCTTGGGCGATGTTCTTTACGTAGACAGTGCCGTTCCTGGGGTCGAGCCAGGCATGCTGGTCGATAACCGGTGCGGCTTCCTTGCCGCTGATGGGATGCTCCTCCTCGGCGGTGATCGTTTTCGCGCCGCGGCTGGCCACCACCTTTGTTCCGGTAAAACCCGACTGCTTCAATAGCGGCTCCAGCCACGGCTCGAAATCGTCGTTGAGATCGTTCACGAAGACGATCCTGGCACCCGCGATGGTGCGGCTGTCGGCGAGCGTCGGCTGGTAGAGTTCCGTGTCGCCGTCTGGGCCCACGATGGTGGCTAGCTGGACATGGTCGCCGGCGACGTTCGCAACCATGTCGCCGAGCACGCTGAAAGTCGCAACCACGGTTGGTTTGTCGGCCGCCGCCAGCGGGGCAGCCGGCGATGCCGCGAGGGCGACCAATAGGAGGTACCGCACGATGGCGACGCTGGCCGGATACATCATCGACTATCCTCCTCTATAGCTGTGCTCCCTCTGAGCCGCGTTCGGCCGGCACCGATCAGGGAAATGCCGTATATGATGCCTGACGCAAACACGATGGCCGGTCCGGACGGCAGATTGGCATAGTACGAAGTGAGCAATCCGGCGTAGTCGGCGGACATTCCGATCACGACATTGAGCGCGATGGTCGGCCATATCCTCTCGGTCCAGCACAGGGCCGCCGCAGCGGGGAGCAACATCGGCCCGATCGCCAGCAGCGTTCCAAATGCTTGAAAACTCGCGACCAGGTTGAGCACCACGGCGGCGAGAAAGATGCCGCGGAAGACGCCGCTGCCGGCGCCGACCGAACGCAGGAAGGTTGGATCGAACGAGTCGACCGCAAGGGGGCGATATATCACGGCCAGCACCAGCAACGTCACGCTGCTGACAGTGGCGATGAACAACAGGCCACGCATGTCGACCGCAAGGACGGTGCCAAATAGGACATGCATCAGGTCCACATTGCTGCCGCGCGCCGAGACGATCATCACGCCCACCGCCAGCGAGAGGAGATAGAACGCGGCGAGGCTTGCCTCCTGGCGTTTCGGCTGAAGCCGCGCGATAAATCCCGCCGACCCGGCTACTAGTGTGCCGGTCACGAAACCACCGAGGCTCAGCGCCGTGAATGAATAGCCGGCATAAAGAAAGCCGAGCGCTG
>CAZILJ010000742.1:0-2382 GCA_964539915.1 uncultured Acidobacteriaceae bacterium
GATGGAAAACGGCACGCAGCCCTACTATGTGGTTGAAGGCCGCATCCGCGGCGCGGAATTGCCCGATGAATGGGTGGTGCTCGGCAATCACCGCGACGCCTGGGTCTTCGGCGGCGTCGATCCCTCGAGTGGAACCGCCTCCATGATGGAGCTGACGCGCGCCCTCGGCCAACTGGCGAAAGACGGCATGCGTCCCCGCCGCACGCTGGTGGTTTGTAGTTGGGACGGCGAAGAGGTGGGCCTCACCGGTTCCACCGAATGGGGAGAGCAATTCGCCGACGAACTGCGCAGCCAAGCCGTGGCCTACATCAACGTCGATGAGGCCACATCAGGACCGAACTTTCACGGCCAGGCCGTCGCTTCGCTCGCGCCGATGCTCGTCGAGACTTCCCGCTCTTTGCAAGATCCGTCTGGCAGAAGTCTGTATGACTCGTGGAAGGCGACGGCCGCGCGCGAAAAAGAGGAAGGCAAGCAATCGGGCCAAATGAACGATTCAGGCGTCGCGGATTCAGGCCTTGCCGACACTCGCATCGGCAGCGGCTCCGACCACACCGTGTTTCTGAACTTCGTCGGTATGCCGGTCATCGGCCTGCAATTCGACGGAGACTACGGCGTCTACCACTCCGCTTACGACGACTTTTACTGGATGAACCACTTCGGCGACCCAGGCTACCGATACCACACGCTCATGTCGCAACTTTGGGGCGTAACCGCGCTGCGCCTGGCGAATGCCGACCTGCTTCCTTTCGATTTCGCCAGCTACGCCAGCAACGTCCGGCAGTTCGTGGACGAACTCAACAAGGGAAACGACGTGACCAAGCTTGATCTGGCGGGAGTGCAGAAACAGATCGACAGCTTCGAAGTCGCCGGCAAGCGCCTGAATGAGTCCGTCAACCGCAAACTCGCATCCGGCGCAGTCGATCCGAAACTCGCGTTCAGGCTGAATCACGCCATGATGCAAGTCGAGCGCAACTGGCTCAACCCCGACGGCATTCCGGGCCGTCCCTGGTTCAAACACATCCTCTACGGCGCCCGTTTCACCTACGCGCACCTTGAATTGCCAGGCCTGACCGAGGCGGTAGAAAAGCAAGACTGGGGCACAGCGAAACAACAAACCGAAATTCTCGAGCGCGCCCTGGCGAAGAATACAAAACTTGTAACCGAATTGCAGCACGACTTGAATCAGTAGTAACGCGTGGGGCCAGTTGCTCCATCCTGGCGGCGTCTTTGGCGGCACGGTGGGGACTTTGACCATCGGTTGATCAGACGACCGTGGGCCGGGCGGCGTCCAACTACTCTCCCGCCTCTTTCGTCTCCCGCTCCATCACCTTTCGCAGGGCGCCGTTGATTCGCGTTTGATAGAGGCGTCCATCCCGGCGGAACCATGCAAGCACATCGGCGTCCAGTCGCAACGTGACCGGCTTTTTGATCGGCTTGTAGAACTCCATCATTTCCCGCATCGACACCGCGGGCCGCTTCGATTCTTCTACCGACGCCATAAGGCTCAAAGTCGTCTTCCCTCGAGCCCCCGGGCCCGCGGCTTTCGTCCCCGGCTGGAGGTTCTTCTTGCTTTTCGTAACTCGTTCGCGCTGTTTCATATGTAAGATTATACTTATATTATTGTACGTACAGAATTGCCCTAAAAGTGTTCCCTCCTGGAACACCGTGGAAATCTTCCTGGAACCCGCACCACCCTAGTCATCCCGCCGCCGATGCTTCGAGCGCGAGGTCGTCATCTTCCATGAACCCAAACGCCTCCTGAGGCACAGGATTCTGCCAGACGGGCGCGAATGATTGGCGATGCAGAGGGGTGGGCCCGAACTCGCGCAGCGCGGCCAGATGTTTCGCCGTCGCGTATCCCTTGTGCGAGGCCAGGCCGTACGCGGGAAACACGGTGTCCCATTCGCACATCATGCGATCGCGTTCCACCTTCGCCAGGATGGAAGCTGCCGCAATGGACGCGGAGACCGCGTCCCCGTGAATGATCGAGGTCTGGGGCTGCCCGCAGTCGATGCGAAGCGCGTCAATCAGCAAATGATCCGCAGCCGGAGCGAGGCCCATTACCGCTTCCCGCATGGCCACGCGGGAGGCTTGGTAGATATTGATTTGATCGATCCGAGACGCATCTACCGCCGCAACCGCCCATGCCAGGGCGTGCTCCCGGATGCGCTCAGCCAACCCTTCGCGCCGCGCGGCGAGCAGCAATTTGGAATCTCGCAACCCGCGCAGACGATAGGCCGGATCCAGTATCACGGCTGCGGCCACGACGATCAACACCGCTATCGCCCAGGGGGCAACAGCCCCCTCAGCGACTGCGGTCAACCCGACGTTTACGTGCGATCCGAACTCGTTCATCGCATCGATCGCGCCGTACAAGTCCTA
>CAZILJ010000743.1:0-2989 GCA_964539915.1 uncultured Acidobacteriaceae bacterium
CGTGGTGATTACCGATCCTAAGCAGATCAATGACCCGCTCTCGGAAGCGCTGGCGTCGGTGGTGACCGAGGTGAACAAGTTGCGCGAACGAGTACAGCAACTGGAAGGTTCCGAAGGGAAAAGCGAACCGCTGTCGTCGTCGTTGCAGAGAATCATGGAGGACGTCGACTACCAGATCTAGCGTGGCCGGACGCACGAGGACGACACTTGCGGGGCATCGAGGACCGTCAAATCATGAAGTGCATTATTCCAGTCATCCTCATTGTGGTGCTCGCTTCTCCGTGCCTGGCGGCTGATAAAGACAAAAAGGAGGAAAGGCTCACCCCGGCCCTGTCGATTGCCGAACTACAGCAGCAACTGGAGAAAATTCTCAAGGATTCACACACGCCGGGAATGTCGGTCGCCATCGTGCATCGAGACGGGCCCGAGTGGATCGCGGGACTGGGCACGGCCGATGTAGCCAGCGGTCGGGCAACCACTGCAGACACGCTGTTCCGTATCGGATCCACGTCGAAGGCCTTTGCATCGCTGTCGATCCTGATGCTGGCCGATCAGGGAAAAGTGACGCTCGATGATCCCGTGCACAAGCTGGTTCCCGAGGTATGGTTTGAAAACCGGTGGGAAGCGACGGACCCGATCCGAGTCCTAAACCTGCTCGAGCACACCACAGGATGGGACGACATGCATTTGCGCGAGTATGCGAAAGACGCGCCCGGCATGTCGTTGCGAGAAGGCCTCGATTACGATCACCGTTCGCGCACCTCGCGGTGGCCACCGGGTACGCGGATGGCGTACTGCAACTCCGGGCCCCCGGTCGCGGCCTACATTGTGGAGAAACTCACCGGTCAGCGTTTCGAAGACTTTGTGGAGCGGAATTTATTTCTTCCCATCGGCATGAAGACGGCGACCTATTTTGAGTCGGCTCCGGGAACTGCTACGACGCTTTATCACACCGACGGAAAGACTCCATATCGTTACTGGAACATTCTGTTGCGGCCTGCCGGATCGATCAATGCTTCTGCCAACGACATGGCAGCTTATGTGCAGTTCTACCTGAATCGTGGAGCCGTGGGCGGCCGGCAGATTGTGCCGGCATCCGCCATTGATCGCATGGAGATTCCCCAGAGCACCTGGGCGGCAAAAGACGGAATGAAAGCCGGCTACGGCCTGAGTAATTACTGGAGCATCGAAGACGGCCTTGTTTATCACGGGCATGACGGGGGCGTCGAAGGCGGCCTCACCGAAATGGCCTACATGGCCGACAACAAGGTCGGCTATTTCTTCAGCGTCAACAGCGGCACCGGAGATGCTTTTGGCAAGGCCGCGAAAGCAATCCGGGCCTATGTAACGAACAAATTGCAGAGACCGCCGTTGCCAGCCGCGGCGCCGTTGCCCACAGCTGCCGCGGCATACGCGGGTTGGTACGTGCCAGACTCGCCTCGCGTTGAACTCGCGCATTTCTTGGAGCGTCTGGTTGGCGTTACCTGGCTTCACTTCAAAGAGGGTAATTTAGTCCTTACTCTGCTCGGTGCATGGAATGACACGTATGTTCCCGTCGAGGGAACGCAGTTTCGCCATATTCCCAAGAAGAAGGAGGATGCGCCCGATCCGGTGGCCACGCTTGAATTGCTGACGCCGAACCATGAAGGCCGCTTTGTCCAAGCGGGTTTCGGGTCGACCATGAAACAAATCCCGGCTTGGCAGGCACTCGCGCAAATTGTCGCTACCTGCTACGTGCTTGTTTCCATTGTGGCAATTCTGATCTACGCACCGTTCTGGATTCTTGGTGCACTCAGCAAGAGGCGACGGCGGCCGGCCGAACGAGGTTTGCGCATCTGGCCTCTGGTTGCGGTGCTCAGCCTGATTGCATTTGTAGGCGTCTTCATCGCGTCCAGCGACGATTTGATCGAGCGCCTGGGGAATCTAACTGGTTGGTCCGTGGCTCTGTTTCTGACAACGGTCAGCTTCGGCATTGCTTCGCTGGGGAGCGCGATCTCTTTGTGGCGGACGCCGCGAGAAGCAGTTCGCCCCGGGGTCCGCAGGTTTTCCCTGATCGTGACGGTCGCTCTCCTCATTGCCGCCGCATACCTTAGTTATTGGGGCGTGATCGGACTGCGGACCTGGGCCTAAAGATGATTGTAGTTTCGGGGGTTCAGCTGAGCACGATACCGCAACAAGAGCATGGCGCAATCTCTTTGACAAAGGCAAGCAGGTCCGTTAATGTTCCCTGACGTAAACGTTTACTGAAATACCTGCCGCTTGAGGCTCGAGCGTTGCGTCCCTCATTTCTGTCCGATGCTGCTGAAGACATTGCGCGAAGAGGTACTCGAAGCGAACCTGGAACTGGTTCGCCGCGGTCTTGTGCTTTACACGTTCGGCAATGTCAGCGGGATTGACCGCAGCGAAGGACTGGTTGCCATCAAGCCCAGCGGTGTACCTTACGAGCAACTAACAGCTTCGCAAATCGTGATTTCCGATCTTGCAGGGAAAACCTTGGACGGAAACCTTCGTCCATCCTCAGACCTGGCGACGCATCTGGAGCTCTACCGACATTTCCCAAACCTCGGTGGAGTCGCGCACACGCATTCCGAATTTGCCACCGCGTGGGCGCAGGCGGAGACACCGATTCCATGTTTCGGGACGACGCATGCCGACTATTTTCACGGGCCGATTCCGGTGACGGAGCGCTTAAGCGCATCTGCGATTGCCGCTGATTACGAACTGGAAACCGGGGCGGCGATCTGCCGGACATTCGCAACGCTCGATCCCGATGCGATCCCTGCGGTACTGGTCGCTGGGCATGCTCCTTTCTGTTGGGGGAACAATGCAGCGGAGGCGGCGCACCATGCGGTGATTCTCGAATACGTGGCGCGCATGGCGCTCCACACCTTGTCGATCAATACTGAATCCCGGCCGCTGGCTCGAGAGTTGCACGACAAGCATTTTCAGCGCAAGCACGGCCGCAATGCCTATTACGGACAGGTCAAAT
>CAZILJ010000744.1:0-2457 GCA_964539915.1 uncultured Acidobacteriaceae bacterium
CAACCGCGGCTCCTTATCCAAGCGTCGACGAAGTGGAGAAACACGTCTATGCCTGAACGCGAACTCACGTTTGCCCAGGCAGTGCGCGAAGCACTGGCCGAAGAAATGCGCCGCGACTCGCGGGTGTGCATTTTCGGAGAAGATGTGGCCGAAGCCGGAACTCCCTTCAAAGTGCTTTCCGGATTGGTCGAGGAATTCGGCGCCGATCGCGTCGTCGACACTCCAATTTCCGAAGCCGGCTTCACCGGCGTTGGGGTCGGTGCTGCCATGACCGGCCTGCGGCCGGTGGTCGACATCATGTTCGGCGATTTCCTGACGTTGACCATGGATCAAATGGTGAACCAGGCGGCGAAGGCCCACTACATGTCGGGCGGCCACTGGAGAGTTCCCATGGTGATGCGCACTACTTTGGGCGCAACCCGACGATCAGCGGCGCAGCATTCGCAGTCGCTGCACGCCTGGTTCAGTCATGTGCCCGGCTTGAAAGTCGTGCTGCCATCGACACCGTACGACGCGAAGGGTTTGCTGAAAACCGCGATCCGCGACGAGAATCCCGTAGTCTTCTTCGAAGACAAAATGATGTACAAACTGAAGGGGCCGGTTCCTGCGGAAGATTACACCATCCCGCTTGGCGTGGCAGATGTGAAACGCGTGGGCCAGGACATCACCCTCGTGGCGACCAGCAGTATGGTCCAGGTCGCGTTGGGTGCGGCGAACATGCTGGAAAAAGAAGGCATCAGCGCGGAAGTCGTGGATCCGCGCACCACCTGGCCGCTGGACGAAAAGACCATCATCGAGTCGGCGAAGAAAACATCGCGTGTGATTGTGCTGGATGAGGGCTACGGCCGGTATGGAGTGACGGCCGAACTGGCGGCAGTGATCGCGGAGGGCGCGTTTTATGATCTCGATGCGCCAGTCAGACGCATGGGCGCCATGCACGTGCCGATTCCGTTTTCTCCGCCGCTCGAGGATGTGACGGTGCCGACGGAAGAAACGGTCTCGAAAGCAGCGCGGCAAATGTGCAACAAATCGTAGCAGCGCCGCCGTCTCGGCGGCTGTGCCGAGGGCGTTTCGCCATCGGTGGGAGCTGGCAGCTAGAGGCCAGCAGCTAGGAGCTGACGTATGGGACTCAAGACTCACGGAACGATGGCGGTGGACTGGGAGAATCGAATCGACTTCGACCGGTTGCGTCGTGAACGCCTGCAGAAGGCAAAGGATCTGCTCAAGCAGTCGTCCATGGGCTCCCTGCTCTGCTTCGACATGAACAATGTGCGCTATCTGACGTCGACGCACATCGGCACATGGGCGCAGGACAAGGCCAATCGCTTCACCTTGCTGCCGCAAAATGACGAGCCGATTCTGTGGGATTTCGGATCTGCCGCCAAGCACCATCAACTCAATTGCCCTTGGTTGGGCGAGCGTTCGCGCCCGGGAATCTCGATGCTGCGCGGCGCGATGACGCCTGAGATGGGGCGGGCGGAAGATGTCGCCAAGAAAATTCGCATTGAATTGGAGATGCGCGGCCTGCACAAAGAGCCGGTCGGCATTGACATCATCGAATTGCCGGTGTTGTTCGCGCTCCAACGAGAAGGCATCGAGGTCGTCGATGGGCAGCAACTGATGTCCGAAGCACGAGTGATCAAGACTCAGGACGAAATCTCGCTGCTCAATACTTCAGCGATGATGGTCGATGCTGCTTACGATGAACTCTATCGCGCCATGAAGCCGGGTCTGCGCGAAAACGAAGCGGTGGGACTGGTCAGCAAGGTTCTCTACGATCTCGGCTCTGAGTACGTTGAGGCGGTGAACGCGATTTCGGGCGAGCGCTGCAACCCCCACCCGCATGTGTTTTCTGATCGCGTGCTGCGGCCGGGCGATCCCGTGTACTACGACATTCTGCATTCCTACATGGGATATCGCACATGCTATTACCGCTGCTTCACCGTGGGCTATGCGTCGCACGCGATGGTCGACGCTTACAAGCGATGCCGCGATTATCTCGACGCTGCGATTGAACTCGTGCGTCCGGGGCGCACGACCGCCGAGATCGCCGCGGTGTGGCCCAAGGCTCAGGATTTTGGTTTTGCCAATGAAGAAGCTGCCTTTGCCCTGCAGTACGGCCACGGCATCGGGCTCGCGATCTGGGAGAAGCCGGTGATCAGCCGTCTCGTTTCCTTTGAGCATCCCGTGGAAATCAAGCCTGGCATGGTGTTTGCGCTGGAAACGTTCTGGCCTTCTACCGATGGCTGGAGCGCGGCGCGCATTGAGGAAGAAATCGTGGTGACAGCGACGGGACACGAAGTCATCACGCGCTTCCCGGCGGATCAGTTGCTGATCGCGGGCACGCAATACTTCACCACCGGAGGCGCTCTGCCGACCGTCCGCGAGACCGATCCCGGTCCCAGCCCGCATGTACTGGAGATGATCGCGGCCAGCGCGCAGACCGAGAAGAACGGA
>CAZILJ010000745.1:0-9366 GCA_964539915.1 uncultured Acidobacteriaceae bacterium
CGCGGAATTCACCAGCCGCTCGAATGTGACCTGTGAGAGTGCGGGCGATGCAAAAAGCATGCACGCAAGGCAGATCGCCAGGAACCCACCGAGTTTCCTCCGCGATCTCTGCGGCAGTTCTCCGCGATCTCCGCGGTTAAGAGCTTTTCTCTCGCCGCTATCGAGTCCTCTCATTTCGCCCCCACGGTGACCAGGTAGGCAACAATGTCCTCAAGATCCTTGTCGCTTAAAAGGTCAGGACCGTATTTCGGCATCGCCGACTGCCGGCTCTTCTCGAACGACCGAAGTTTGTCTTTCTCCAGCAAATGAATCTGCTCAGTCGTGTCCATTACCTGCACGCTGAAGCTGTCTTCATTCAGCGTCACGCCCTTGATTTGCTTGCCGTCTGCCGTGACGACGGTGACGGACTGGTATTCCTGCGGAAACTCCTTGGTCGCCTCAGTTAAGCCCCAAGCCAGCCGGCGGCTCGGATTGCGTACCGAATCAATGATCGCTTCGCGCGTTCGCGATCCGCCCACAGCGGTTAAATCGGGTCCAAGTCTTCCTCCCTTCCCTTCAACCATGTGGCACAGAGAGCAGTTGGCATCTCCGTAAAACAGTTCCTTCCCGTGGCTTGTATTGCCGGCCGGTTTCGACGGAGCTTTCAGTTCCTGGCTGCGAATGTAAGCGATGATCTGCCAGATTTCCTTATCGGTCATTCCGACTCCTTGCCCATTGGTTCCGTTGGCCGGCATCGCAGTCCCCGGAATGCCGTTGCTGATTACCTGAAACATCTCTGCGTCGGAATGAGTATGTTTCTTGTGTGCCCTGGTCAGATCGGGACCCCGTCCCCCACCGTGCGCGCCCAACCCGTGGCAAAGCGCGCAATTGATGCGGAACTGGTATTCGCCAGCCTTCGCCGATTTGGCATCGCCCGCCAGCGGATTGCGTTCATCGCCGGCGAAAGCTAAGGTGACTCGAGAGAGCATAATCATCGTGAGGACGATCATCGGCGTCACGGTCAGCACCGTCAATCGCGTAACCGCAGAGTTAGCTCGTCCCGGCAGTCGGTGGTTCAAAGTCCGACTTGGATGTTCCCGAAACATAGATGAGCCTCCAAGTTTCGAAAAAGACTACTAAAGCCACGTGGAGTGCTTAAGCCAGAGATAGTAGCATCGCGCCACGACAACAATTCAACAATTGCTTAACCACCATCAACCACGATGACGGGAAGCTTCGGGCGTCCTAATATGTTCGGGACGGAAGCCCAGGCCGACGACGCGGGCAGGAATGCGCCGCAGAAACGGCCATCGTTCCAATAGCCGTAGCGGAAGGGGAAGTGTGAGCGGCTTAGAACCAGCGAGGACCCGCCGGATCACTTTGTTTTGCAGCAATACTTGGAGCCTTTGAGTGGCCCGCGTCGGAAATTCCCGGCGTCGCTGGACTGCCAGAAGGTCCCTGTCCCTGAGGCTGCCTGCGGTCAATTTCGCCGCCAGAATATTTGCCGCGGCCACGGCATCCGGGATCGCGAGATTGATTCCAACCCCTCCGACGGGCGACATCGCGTGTGCCGCATCGCCGATGCATAGCAAGCCAGGGCGGGACCACTGCTTCAGGCGATCCAGTTTTACCGTCAGCAGGCTGACATCGTTCCAGTCCCGGAGCTCGCCGACGCGGTCCCTGAAGAAAGGCTCAAGGGTCGCAATTCGTTCGCGAAATTGTTCGATCCCACGGCTGCGAATTTCATCCGCTGCGCCCTTCGGAATCACAAATCCACACTGCCAGTATTCCTCGCGATCAATCATGACGAGCACGATGCCGGCCTCGGCGTGGCCGAAGGTTTGTCCCGGATCGCTGGGACGACGGCTCAGTCTCATCCACAAGAGATCCATGGGAGCGCCCAAGTCCTCGACTTGCAGTCCTGCGCGTTCCCGCACGACGGAGTGCCTCCCGTCTGCTCCCACAGTCAAAACCGATCGAATCGCAATCATGCCGCCGGGAGTGTCTGCATTTACGCCGACGACGCGTCCGTTCTCCTCGATCAGATCTGTCGCTTCGGCCTGCATTCTGACGTGAAATCCAGGGTAGCGTTTGCCGTGCTCGACAAGGAAGTTCAGAAAGTCCCACTGCGGCATAAAGGCGAGAGATTTGCAGTGCGTTGGAAGATGAGTGAAGTCCGCGATCGTCACCGTTTCCCTGCCGACTTGACCGGCCAGCTCGCGCACCTCTTGGTGCGGACGCTTCAGGAAATCTTCCAGCAAGCCCAACTCGTACATCAACTCCAGGGTCGACGGGTGAATCGTGTCGCTGCGAAAATCACGCAGAAAGTCGGCGTGTTTCTCGAGTACTACGACCTCGGCCCCCGAGCGTGCCAGCAGGAAGCCGAGCATCATTCCAGCAGGGCCTCCGCCGACGATGCAGCAGCCAGTTTGGAGCTTCGTCTGGATTTCTCCACTCATCGTTTCAGCAAAGACAAAAAGATAGATGTCGGTTCGGCCTTTCAGGAACGACAGTTTTCGGGAATGTGGCGCCGACACACCCTCCGTACATGTCCGGCGGGCATCTGCCGCCTCGACTTGGGGCCCTCTACACTGAAATCCTACCTCTGTGCGCCGATATTACTGAGGTGGTAAGAAATTTTCCCTAGGCCGCCAAGTGATTGAGCTGTCAGCCTTTCCAGCGGAATGCGCCGGGCTGGGGGAGGCCTAGATGAGCCAATACGCGACAGGCAAATTCGCGCGCCATCTCATCTAAGGAAGCAGGGCTGTAGTAAAAGGCCGGAATCAGGGGGAAGACGGTGGCTCCCGCGTCGGCGGCCCGGTACATGTTGCGGATGTGGATTTTATTGAGTGGCGTCTCTCGGACGCACAGAACTAGCGGCCGTTTCTCTTTGAGAGCGACGTCCGCCGCGCGCTCGATCAGTTGCGAGGCAACGCCATTGGCAATACGGGCCAGAGTGCCCACGCTGCAAGGGATGACGATCATGGCGTCGGCAGGGTAAGAACCGCTGGCCACGTTCGCTCCAATGTCAGCGTTCGATTGAACTTTCATTTTGCTCGAGGAGGCGTTTGGAGAGGAGTTGAGAATCCGCTCGACCAGGTTGGCCCGGCCCTTCAGGCCCAACTCCTCGGCCATGACCCGCAGCGCACTGTCAGAGGCGATGAAGTTTACCGTCTGCACGCGCTTGTCGCGGGCAACGGCGAGCAGCAACTGCCGCAGAAAAATGGCTCCGCTGGCCCCCGTGGTGGCGATGGTCAGGTTCTGCGGCGGATGGTTCGTCAAAAATCGCCTCCGGCGGAGAAAGGTTAACCGGTCGCGGTGTTCAGCTGAAGCGTGCAAAGTGCACGGCCCTCACTCCGGTCTGCAAGAGCGGAACGTGATTGCCGGCACCGAAGTGCCGGGTCGAGGAAAAAGCAGCATCGAGTCCCTCAAGGGACGGCAATTCCCGTTCAGGAGCATAGGGACGTAGCGCAACAGAAGTCAAGGCAAGCAAGAAGCCAGAAGCTGATATGGCCTCAACCGCCAATCTCCGATCCCGCCGCAGCGCGGCCCAGTTGCACGCGTTGGCGGGAGTGGAGCGCGAAATTCGCGCTCAGGATTCGCATCACCGCCGAAAATATCTGCGTGAGTTCAACCGGGCATTTCGCAGCTACGATTCGCTGCTCGATTCCGAGCAAATTCAAAGCATGTTGCACTCTGCCGACGTGGTCCTCATCGGCGACTATCACGCCTTGCCCGCTGCACAACGTCATGCCGCATCGCTAATGGAACAGCGCGCGTTGGCCGGCGACCGTCCCGTGGTGCTTGGTGTCGAAACTGTTTATGCCCGCGACCAGCACATCCTCGACGAGTGGTGGCGCCGCGAAATTGACGAGAGCGAGCTTCGTCAGCGCATCCGCTTTGATCTCGACTGGGGATATGATTGGGCGCCGTTTTACGATTTGCTGGTCACCGCCCGCGATCACGGCGAGGCGATTTACGGCCTCGACTGTATGCCGCGTGAGGACCTTCGCAAAATCGGGGCTCGCGATCGTCATGCTGCCGCCAAGATTGCTGAAGTCCGCCTGCGTCATCCCAACGCGGTAATTTTTGTACTGTTTGGCGAGTCGCATCTTGCTCCCGGACATCTGCCGCGTGAGGTGCACCAGTTTCTTCCAGCTGCAAAGGTGCTCACGGTGTTGCAGAACATCGACGCGCTCTACTGGCGCGCCGCCGGAGAACGTGCTGATAGCGTCGAAGCCGTTCGCGTGAACGACGAGGTCCTCTGCGTTTTCAACGCCACGCCGCTCGAAAAATACGAGAGCTATCGCCTCTTTCTGGATCAATGGAGCCGTTCGGACGATAGTCCCGATTTTGCCCCCACCATTTACAACTTGATCAATAGCCTGGCCCGCTTCCTAGGGATCAACCGTTACTCTCCCCACAACGGAACCCAGCCGAAATTTCTGGTAGATATGATGCCTGAGGTCTATGGCGGGTCTTCGGACGCGATGTTGCGCCGTCTGCTGTCTCGCAAAGGCATCGGCGAGGCCGAGCGCGAAGCCATGTTCACGAACGTCGAAGAACGCGGCAGCCGATACCTCCCGCAGGTGAACGCTTTCTACGTCCGCGACTTCCAGATGATTCACGCTGCCGAAGATGCCACCCGCTTCCTGCATCAGGCGTGTCAAGGTTTGCCGCAGCGACTGAACGGCGACCGTCAGGTGCGAGGGACGATATACGGAAGCGGAGAGCGCAAGAACGCAACGGACGATTTCTACACGCGCGTGATCGAGCACGCGGTCGCTTATTTCGGCTCTCGCGTCCTCTATCCTTCGCGGCCGGCTGCGGACGACTCGTCGCAGCTATCGCGCACGGCGTGCGAAAAATCGGCACAGGCAGCCGTTCGTGCTGACAAGGCTAAGTTCGATTCCTCCGCCCGGGATCTGGGTTGGCGAATCGGCAGCCAGATCTATGACGCCTATCTCGCCGGTAAGGTGGCGCCCAGTGGATTGCGCCGCCTCTTCTTGGCCCATCTCAATGAGCCCGGCCTGGCCCGCAAAGTCTGTGCCACCATAGTTGCCAAGCTCCGCGCCGCCTCTCGCCAAAAACCGTAGCACCGCCGTCCCGGCGGAGGTCGGGCGGGCGTCCCGCCCTCCGAGTCGACAGTAATACGACCTCCAGCCCAGAAGCAAACCTGACCACGTCGGAACGCGCCGCGAACTTCGCCCCTCCGCAAGGTGCTAATCTAGAACTCGCCCGGCCGACCGCTGAGTGCTGACTGTTGAGTGCCTCTTTTGAACGCCGACTCGATCCGCAAGCTTTTCGAGCAAGTCCGCAAGGGTGAGCTATTGCCCGATGATGCTGTAGCTCGCCTGCGACATCTCCCTTTCGAAGATCTCGGTTTCGCCAAAGTCGATCATCATCGCGCTCTCCGAGCCGGTATGCCCGAAGTGATTCTCGGCGAAGGGAAGACTCCGGCGCAGGTCGCAGGAATCTTCGCACGTCTTGCCGCTCACGGGGGCAACATCCTGGCTACGCGCGCCAACGAAAAACAATTTGCCTCAGTAAAGAAAAAAGTTCGCTCCGCCGAATATCGCGAACTCGCGCGCGCGATCGTTTTGCAGCGCGATCCTAAGAAATACGGCAAAGGTATCGTCGCGGTCGTCTCGGCCGGCACCAGCGATATCCCCGTGGCTGAAGAGGCGGTTGTGACCGCCGAAATCATGGGCAATGAAGTCGAGCATTTCTACGACGTCGGTGTTGCCGGCATTCACCGCCTGCTGGCCAACCGCGAGGCATTGACCCGGGCCCGCGTTGTGATTGTTTGCGCCGGAATGGAGGGCGCCTTGCCGAGTGTCGTTGGAGGTCTCGTTGGCGTTCCAGTGATCGCTGTGCCCACCAGCGTGGGATATGGCGCTTCGTTCAAAGGAATGGCCGCGCTGCTCGGTATGCTCAACTCCTGTGCATCAAATGTGAGCGTGGTCAACATCGACAACGGATTCGGCGCCGGTTACGTCGCCTCTCTCATCAACCGCCTGCCCTGAGTCCAAGGAGGAGATCCATGGCAATCAATCTATCCCCAGAAGTCCAGCAACTGATCGACCGCCCCAACTTCGCTCACCTGGCGACGCTTATGCCCGACGGCTCGCCGCAGTCGGTTCCGGTATGGGTTGGCCGCGAAGGCGAGAGCATCGTGATTTGCACCGGCGAGGGCTCGTTGAAGGCCAAGAACACGCGCCGCGACCCGCGAGTAGCGGTCTCCATCGTGGACTTCAAGAATCCCTACGAAGAAGTGCAGATCCGTGGCCTCATCATAGAGCGCCGCCCGGATCCCGACCTGAAAACGATGGATCCCATCTCTCACAAATACACGGGCAAGCCCTTTCCCATTCGCCAGCCAGAAGGAAGAGTCGCGTTGATCATCGCAGTAGAAAAGGCGCGCTACACCAAGCTACCCTTTGAGCACACGCCAGCCTAACTCAAGATGCATTCTCATTGGTGCGTTGCTTTCGAATGGCGAGACAAATGGAACATCTCTGGCCGACGACGCGCCGCGCGCGCTTGAGCAGTCGCAGCTTGCTCTGCCCGGAGGCCCCTCTTTTCACCTGAAGGCAACCATCGTTGAAACCACAAGTCCAGCTTCCGAAACCAAGGCTGCAATCGAAGAGTACTGGATAGAAGTGGCGACGCACTCTGCCATCCCCGAGCTACTCCCAGACCATGATCGTCGGCGACGACAGGATTGCCGCAGAACACCGAACACCGGGGACTATTTTCCCTGGGGGTTGAACGATCTGGTGACGGCGATCTTTGCTCCACTGCCCACGCTCAACCAGTTGAAACAGATGAAGGCGCAGTGGACGCACGCAACCTCGCAACGAATATCGTCGAACCTGTTTTCCCGGCGGGAACCGCGCCAAAGAGTACCGAACTGAAAGTTCAGGTGGAAGTAGGTTTGGAAGGCGCAATCAACGGTGTTGGAAATCCGTATGACGCCCCCAAGTAGCCTATTCATGGTCGCGTACCCAGCCCTTCGGCAATGGCGTTTCCGTCCTTACCTGCCAGACGGCGAACCCGATCTGTTCGGTGCCGATATCATTTTCCGCGTTCCGTAGCTGTCAGCCAAAAAGATCAAAGGGCACGGCTTGTTGGGCCGTGCCCTCTCTGTCACCGCTACATCAACCTTACAAACCTTGCTGTCCCGGCTTTCCCTCGACCTGCAGCTTATTGTCTACACTGAAGGCGCCGAAAAGTTGATTGGCTTTGATTCCGGCAATCTCTTTGTCCATCTTGCTGTCGACCGAGCCGTACAGCGTCAGGTGGCCGTTCGAAACAATAATGCGAATGGGACGCGCCGGATCCAGCGCGTACCTGCTCAACACGGAGTCGCCGTAAATCACGCGCAGCGCCTGAAAACGCAACCGGTCGTCAAACTGCGAAACCGGCTCGAGCGAAACGTTGTCGATTACGTCCTTCACGCCCGGCATATTCGCGATGTCGGCGAGAGCTTCATCGCGGCCAATGCCAGTCCGATCCTCACCCTCGACCGTCACGACTCCGTCCTTTACTCCCAATGCGAAGTAATCGAACGTGTTGTCATATCCCACCCGCACGTAGCGCAGCTTCTTGGCCAATTTCTGTTCCAGCTGAGCGTCTTGCACATTAGGCCCGGCCACGGTCAGCAGGTTGCGTACGCCTTGAACGTGTCCAACCTTCCGCGCTAGTTTCGCGGCATCCAGTCTGCCCTGGTACAGGTCAACTGTCCCGCTAAGGGTCACAATGCCGTCCGCTACGCTCGTCTTTACATCGCTCAATTGCTTCTTGCCCGCTAGCTTCGCGGACACCGTCGTCTGAATCTGATTGTCATACCGCGAAGCAGTTCCGGTTTCAGCCACCAGCGTTGCGCCCAACACGCCCACGGCCAGCAGCGCTCCCACCACTTTCACTAAACTCTTCTTTGCATTTGTTTCTGTCATCGAGGTCACCTCCGACCATTGACGAATTTTTACCAATTAACTACCTGGTTAATTCGTTCGATGCGAAGGAGTCAGTCGGAGATGCATCTGCACGGCATGGTTCGGATGTGCGTAAATGCGCAGCAGCGCTCAGCGCAACTTTTTCGCGTGGTATGGGTTTACAAGACTAGTGAGCGCACGTGTAAGTCGATCGCGAGCACGGCGATCAATGATGTTGACTGACCAGCGTCGCCGCTTTGCCGATCGCTGAGCAATCTGTCAGCAACGTGGGCTGGCCTTCTTGCACGATTGTTGGATAGACGTTGTCAGAGCCCTTATGGTCCGCCGGACTGTACGTCAGTTTCAACTCCGATCCCAGTCCGACGTTCATCTCGTGAATCGACTCAATGGCGGTAATGAATTTTTCTCGGGTTAAATCACGTAGCGTTTGAGTGGCGCGTAGAGCATTTGAGCGCCGGTGAAAAGGCCAACGACTGGAATTTTCTCTTCCCGTGCCATCGGAACCTACCCCTTGGCGGTGGGTGTCCCCACGAAGAAGCCAAGAGCGAACACGCCTTCTTTCGTCATCCGCCTGAAACACGCCGGAGCCGTCTTCGGGTCATACCCATCGTCGAAGGCGAGCAACTGCACTTTACGGCCGAAAACCCCGCTTTCGTCGTTGATGGAATGTAGATAGGTTGTCGCACCCCAGCACGGTGTGGTTGCCGAGGAAACCAGCTGGCCCGTCGAGCGCCGAGCAGGATCCGATCAGAATGCTGTTATCTTATCGGTGACACCCGGCGTCTGAGCCGCTGTCGTAGAGATCGCGATCGCGAGTGTGAAAAAAAGAAGCAACCCTCGCCCGTGAAAAAATTCAGTTCCCGCCCCTTGATGATTCATCCGCGATCTCTCTTGCCGAGTATTCTGCCGCGCCGGCTCTCATTCGCCGAGATTCAGGTTGCGCGCGAGATTTGTAATGGTCATTGTGGCACGGACAGCAGACGCTCGGTACCCTCTCACCTCACCAAAGTAATGCGACGATTTAAGTTCCCCCACGTGCCTGCAAGGTTACGAAGGACTGTGGGATGGAGGCAGATTGGACTACCTCATTTTGGGATTACTCCCGTAACCTTTCGAGCCGGTACCTCGCGTTCTACCATGCGCTTAGACTGCGCATTGAGAGGGGGAATTCGCGGATGGGTGAACGTGTCACCCAATCAGGACGGGCGGACCTTGCCCACGCTAACCGGCTGAAGAAAGCCTTGGAGCGCGGAGCTGCGCCTGCCTTTGTTCAGCCGGGAAACGGTACCGCGCCCGCGAAGGCTTCTTGCTCTCTTCCTTCTTGCCCTCTGCCTCCTCACACCGACGTACACAATGAAAATAGGCAGGGCTCGGACGCTCGCTTGCAGTTTCTGGAACAGATATTTCAGGCATCGCCCGACGGATTGAG
>CAZILJ010000746.1:0-6062 GCA_964539915.1 uncultured Acidobacteriaceae bacterium
GGTTTGCTCGAGACCGCGAATGCTGGGGGTGAGGAGTTTGGTCTCAAGAGACTCCAGGCGGAATTCCAGAAACATGCCACCGAACCACTTGACGTGATTTGCCGGTTGCTTCAGGAAAGCGTTGCCCGCCATGGAGCACAACGGGACGACCAGTCTCTGTTGTTGATCCGCCAACTCTAGAACGCCCTCCACGCCAGCAGCTACAATGCCGTGCGGAGGGTTCATGGCAAGATCGCGCCGACAATTTCTGGTTGAAACATCTTTGGCAACGCTTGGAGCTATGGCCGTGCTGCGCGCGCACGCGCAGAATCCAACGGGACAGAATCCAGCAGATCTGCCGCCTGGGACGCCGCCGGCGTTCGGAACCGGGCCCGCTGTCGGACCGGAAGTGTCCACAACGACGTTCGTCGAAGCCGAGAAGTTAGTGCAGTTTGAAATGAATGCCGGCGAGCGCGACGTGGCTGCCGCCAGTTGGCCGAAGACCATGGCCGCACTTTACGAGCGGCGAACCGGTCCACGCAAGGTGGTGCTCGAATCGACTCTTGCTCCTGCGTCGCGCTGGGATCCCGTCCTGCCGGGGCAGAAAAGCGCACCCTCGCGCGACCGCTTTGTGCGCAGCCATGTCGAACCCGGTCCCTTGCCGGCGCGCGACGAAGACATTGCGTTCGCCTCCGTGACTCGGCTTTCGCGGTGGATCGAAACGCGCAAACTTACATCCGAGCGCCTCACGAACATTTATCTAAAGCGCCTGGAGGAGTTTGATCCCAAACTGCATTGCGTCATCACCCTCACGCGCGACTTGGCGCTCGAGCAAGCTCGTCAAGCGGACAAAGAAATTGCCGCGGGCAGATATCTTGGACCGCTGCACGGCATCCCGTGGGGTGGCAAAGATCTGCTCGACACAGCGGGAATTCGAACGACCTATGGCGCAGAGCCGTTCCGCGATCGCGTCCCGAAAGAAGATGCCGTCGTCGTGAAGCGCTTGCATGACGCGGGAGCGGTACTGGTGGCCAAGCTCAGCCTGGGAGCGCTCGCTCTCAATGACATCTGGTTCGGCGGGCAAACGATGAATCCGTGGCTGCTCGAGGAAGCGTCGTCGGGTTCGAGCGCCGGACCGGGCTCGGCCACAGCTGCTGCCTTGGTCGGATTTGCGATCGGAAGCGAGACCGGCGGCAGCATCGTGAGCCCATCCATGCGTTGCGGCATTACCGGCCTGCGACCCACCTACGGACGCGTGGCGCGCACCGGGGCGATGACTCTTTGTTGGTCGCTCGACAAACTTGGCCCGATGACCCGCAGCGTCGAAGATGCCATGCTTGTGCTGCACGCGATCAGCGGCCCGGACGCGGGCGATGTGGCGAGTGTGCCCAGCCGGCTGGACTTCGACGCGGCTGCGAGCGTCGCAGGCTTGCGCGTGGGATATTTTCCTAAGTGGTTGAACGAGAATCCGGCCACTGCCGTGGACCGTGCCGCCGTCGACGTCGTCAAGAGAGTCGGGATGGTTCCGGTGGAAGTCTCCCTTCCCGACTGGCCCTATGACTCGCTCAACCTGATTCTGTTCGCCGAAGGCGCGGCGGCGTTTGAGGAGTTGACGCTCAGCGGTGGGCTGAGGGAACTCAAGGCCCAGGTGCCCGACGCGTGGCCGAACATTTTTCGGCAGGCGCGTTTTCTTTCGGCGGTCGATTTTGTGCAGGCGGACCGTTTGCGTCGCAAAGTGGCGGAAGAAATGGCAGTTCTGTTTTCGAGAGTCGACCTGCTGATGGTGCCTTCGCTGCGCGATGAGATGTTGACGATCACCAACTTTACCGGGCACCCTGCGTTGGTCGTGCGTGCGGGCTTCATTGAAGTTCGAAAGGCGCGCAGCGATTGGGCTCCCGATCCGAATCATCCCCTGCCGACTTTCTCGCCGCCGCGCCGCGTGCCCCATGGCGTGACGCTGATTGGACGGTTGTTCGAGGAAGGCACGATGGTCAATGCCGGGCTTGCGCTCGAGCGTAGTTTCGGAGTAGTGAGCGAGCGTCCGCCAGGTTTCTGAGCGCCAATTCGGCAGGCTGGCGGTTTTTCGATGCTTTGCTGACTGGGCGTCACCCGACCGGCATGCTCGAGAACGGCAACCTGGCGACGCAAAGTGACTTCTACTGTGTAAGCTCGATGGCAGTTGGTGGTAGGGGTCACTTCGTGGCATGGGTCTTTTTGCGTTCTGGCCGAAAAAGCAGTTCCTCGTTTTCCTGTTGGCTGTTCCTTTCGTTGGATGCGGCGGAAAAGCTGCATCTTCCTCACCGGAGCCTTCGCTTCCGCAAGTCGGCTTCCAGCTGAATCAAACGTCGGTTAGTATTCCCGCCGGAGGGCAACAGCAGTTCACCGCAGTTGTACACGGAACGAGCAACATCTCCTTGAGCTGGTCTGTCGATAGTATTAGTGGCGGGAACTCGACCGTGGGGGCCGCAACTGCTGCAGGGCTCATACGGCTCCATCCCGGGGCGGGATGCACACGGTCACTGCGACGAGCGTGGCAGACACGACCAAGACTGCGGAAGCCACCAAGGTAGCGCCGGCGGAAACTGAGAGGCGGAATACGGCGATCGGTAGTGGCTCAATTTGAAATCCGCAGCAATTGTCAAATCAGCAACCACGTCTGGAGTATCGAAGAACTGTGCGGCCTGTTACCTGAAACAGCATCCACCACAAAGCGGATTGACAAGGGGCTTATCCTGAAAGCACTCGGAGAGCAACCAGCGTGAATGATCGGCTAATGGATTTCGCTATCGTCGGATTGGCCCTTGCGGGCTTTCTATATATTTTTCTCAATCCTGCTGCCGTCAAGTCAGCGAACGAAGCAGCCAAATACAGGTGGGTCGGATTTGGCAAGAAACCGATCTGGTTTTTTCGAGGGATTGGCGCAGTTGGGTCAATCATCTCTGGATTCCTGCTATTACAAATTATCCTGTGGAAATCAAACTGACCCACTACCCGGCGATCGTGGCGCTTGACATTCTCGGCCAGATTCGATAGGTTCGCCGCAACCGTGTAGCTGCCGATCTGCGATGGTGCAGTGTAGAGTCCCTGGCCATCGATTGTCCCGACGGTTGCATTTCCGCCAGTGCCCCCATCGACCGACCAGGTCACAGCCGGGGTTGCCTGTCCCTGAACCGCGGCGGCGAATTGCTGCGTCTCGTCAGTCACTACGCCCGCCATTGAAGGCGTAACAGAAATCATTTCCTGAACGGTTACCAGGGAGTCGCCCTCGTAGGCGAGCGTCCAGCGGGATTCTACGCGATGCGAACGGTAGAGATGCGAGAACCAAACAGCGTCAAAGCACGAGCCGCACGACGCACGGTGACGACTCTGCTTGTTCTCGCTGCGTTGCTGTTTGTGCCCGGTTCCTTCCGCTTCTGGCAGGGATGGCTGTTTTTTCTTCTGATGGCGGGATTCTGGACCTTTTTCTTCATCGACTTGCTGAAAAGCGATCCCGGCTTGTTGGAGCGGCGTCTGCAAAAACAAGAAACTGAACCTGAGCAGAAGCTGTTTCAGAGATTGTTCAGTTTGATCACATTTCCTGCATTCATCCTGGCGGGACTGGACTTCCGCTTCGGCTGGACGCGGCAGCGGTTTGCTGAGGTGCCTTTGACGGTTGTCGTGGCTGCGCAGATCGTGGTGGTCGCGGGCTATTGGTTGGTTTTCTGGGTCATGAAAACGAACACCTTCGCAGCCGGCACGATTCAAGTGGAGATCGGCCAGACCGTAATTTCCAGCGGGCCGTACGCGCGGGTGAGGCATCCCATGTACACCGGCATGGCCCTGACGGCGTTGGCTATTCCGCTGGCGCTCGGATCGTACGTGACGCTGCCGGTCTTCGCCTTGATGGTGCCAGCTCTGGTCTACCGCTTAGTTCACGAGGAGAAAACTCTGCGCCGCAATCTGCCGGGCTACACGGAATATTGCCGGCGCACGCGCTTCCGCCTCGTGCCATGGGTATGGTGAAAACCTTCCCAGCCTGGGGGAAGTAAGTTTAAGGATACGTCAGGTGCCGCGCGCAGATTACTCGCCCTCGAGCTGGTTCTGAGCCGGCTTGCAGAAGCGCTGCCGCGTATCAGTGAGCTTACTGCCAGTCTGGCACCAAAGCAGTCGCATTCTGCCCCGGTCCAGGCGAGTGCCGAAGCGAGGATCGCGGCCTCTTCGGGCGGCGTAGAGCGCGTAGCCGTCAGACCGAGTAGGACGATGACAATTCGTGGCAGCTGTTGATTCATTGCCGCTTTCGTCTCAATCGCGCACGGCGTCGTCCGCCGTGTCCTTAAAGGATATCGCCCTCACTTGGGGGTTATTGCAGCGGGTTTGACGTCGTCAGCGGCTTTCTGAAGAGTGTCGACCGAGCTTGATTCCAGATGATAAAGGGTCGGCTCATTCTCGCGTTTCGCAACGAACGCGTCACCGGACTTTTCAATGGAAACATTTTCCAACCGTTTACCATCGTCAGAGGTAACGGTGAGTTCGATGGTCGGGTTGGCGAAACCGGAGTCGATGAATTTGCTGGCAGACAAATCACGCAGGTCGGAAATTAGCGCCTGCACGCTTCCGACATCCATTTTCTTCCCGTTCGACCACCAATCAGCTCCGCCCTTACTCAAAAAATAGGCCTTAGCGCCATTGTGCATCTCGATCTTAGAAGGGTCGCTGTAGCCGAACTCAAACAGCTTCTTGTTGCGGAAATCGTCGAGCTTTTTAGCGAGCGCCCGGCCGAGACTTGAGTCCACCTTGTAGACGCCTTCAACTACGCTCGAGGTTGCGTAGTATGTGTCCTTGTTTTTTAACACTTGAAGTTCTTGGGTTCCCGATGGGTCTGTGACCTTGGCGGTCGCGACCGGAGTGGACTGAGCAAACGCGGCTGCGGTTTCTTGCGCGTGCTCACCGGCTCCGCTGAGATCCATACGGGCATCGGCCAGCTTCCCCACCAGTTCGCCCACCTCGACGGAATCGGCACGCAACGGTTTTGGCTTCAGGATCTGCCACTGATCTTTATTGCGCCCAAACTCAATCTCCTGATTTTTCTCGATCAGAGCCAGGCGGCTGACTTGGTCTGCGCTCACGGTTAACAGCCGCTTGTCGCGCAAATCATTCAGACTCTTGTCGAGGCTGGTTTTGTTGTAACTGGCCATGGTGAACACGCGCGGATCTTCTGCCAGCATCACAAAGACCGCGCCACCTGCCGGGGTGTCATCCCCGATCAAGAGTTGATGCGTCTTGTTGTCCTTGCTGGCGACGTCGACTTCGAACCCAGGGTGATCGAGGCCAAATTGCTTCAGATCCGGCGCCTTGTCCGCAACCACGCGCTCGGAGTTCAGGGAAGACAGCGAAGAAAGCGTGCTGGAAACAGCAGTTGGATCGGCATTGAGCCGCTTGGGCTCGGTGATCTGCCAGGTGCCCGAGCTATTCCTTGCCAGCACGATGGGCACTGCATCTTTCTTTTTTAGCTCGACCTTCGTAATTGCCGCTTCATCCAGTTTGAGGATCGCCGGGGGAGTGTCGGCAGATACGCTCGCTTCCGCGGCAGGTTTTCGGTGTTCCGACCAGTACAAAGTTCCGGCGAGGGCAAGGAAAACAAAAGTTGCAACCATCAAGCTGCGAAGTTTCATGGCGTTCTCACGGACAGCCCTCGAATCGGGCCGAGAGCTTTTTACCTCCTCTTCCACCACACCCCAATGCCGACGAGGACCACGATCCCCGGCAAGAGGAACTGGCTGGTCACACGTACCCACCCCAATTGCCCCCGGGTCATTGTAATGCGCCGGTCTTCGGGCTGTTTGGGCCGGATCGAAATCAAGTCTTCGTCGGAGGAGAGCCAGTTGATGGTATTTAGCGCAAGGTCGCCATTGCCGTTGAAATCGATGAACTGGTTGGCGATCCAGGATGAGCTGCCGACCACCACGAAGCGTCCTTGCGACTTTTCTTTGCCGGTGTTGTAGGTACCCGCCGCCGCTAAGGCTAGTGGACCTTTTCTGTTCTTGGGATCGTTCGCGTTGACGGCCGCAGAACTCAGATTGTTGGTCGCGAAGCTGCTCCCAGAC
>CAZILJ010000747.1:0-6967 GCA_964539915.1 uncultured Acidobacteriaceae bacterium
CCCCGGAAGGTAGCCAAACTGCGCCGCCAGCACCGGACCCACCAGCGGCCCCGGCCCCGCGATCGCCGCGAAGTGATGTCCAAACACCACCCACTTGTTGGTTACTAGAAAATCGCGGCCGTTCTCCAGTCGCTCTGCGGGAGTAGCGCGGAGGGCATCGAGCGCGAGAATTTTCGCCGCAATGAACTTGCTGTAAAAGCGGTATCCGAGGAGATAACAGCAGGTTGCAGCGACCACCAGCCACAGCGCATTGATCGGCTCTCCGCGGTGAACCGCCACGACACTAATGGCTGCGGCACCGACGAGTCCTACCGTTCCCCAGGCGACCATCGACGCAATTTTGTTCATATCCGTCGAGCATTGTTTCGAATCTCGTGCCGAAGCGCAACGTTAATGTAAAGGGGCGCGGATGGCCGTACCTGAACGATTTTCTCCGGGTGGCGTCTGGCGATTTGGTGTTACTCTATTTCTTCCGACCGATTTTCACCCTTGCGTCCTTGGGCTATTTCTATACATCCTGCACCCGGGGTGCATTCGGAGGACTTCATTCTGAACTCAAACTGGAAATAGGAGCACACGATGAGAATTGGGATGTTAACCGGCGGCGGCGATTGCCCGGGACTGAATGCGGTCATCCGCGCCGTGGTGCGCAAAGGCGTGTTTCACTACCACGACGAATTTGTAGGCTTCATGGAGGGCTGGCGCGGTCTGATCGACGACCTGAGCATGCCACTCGATCTGGATGCGGTGAGCGGGATCCTGCCGCGAGGCGGGACGATTCTGCGCACTTCCCGAACGAACCCTTCCAAGCGGCCCGACGGGATTGATCGTTTCGTCACTGCCGTTGCCAAGCACAAGATCGACGCTCTCGTGGCGATTGGCGGCGATGACACGCTATCGGTCGCCCAGAAATTGTACGAAACCGGGATCAAGGTGGTTGGCGTCCCCAAGACCATCGACAATGATTTGAGTGGAACCGACTACACCTTCGGTTTCGATACGGCCTGCAACGTAGTGTGTGAAGCAATTGACCGCGTCCATACCACCGCCGAAGCTCACAATCGCGTGATCGTGGTTGAGGTGATGGGTCGCGACGCGGGCTGGATTGCATTGTATAGCGGCATCGCCGGCGGAGCCGATGTAATTCTGATTCCAGAACGGCCGTTTGATATCGACAAGGTGGCGCAGTCGATTCGCCAGCGCCATGAGCGTGGCCGCTACTTCTCGATTGTCGTGGTGGCGGAGGGCGCAAAGTTTTCGTCTGCTACCGGTTCAGGAGCTCCCATTTTGCAGGACATGGGAAAGGATGAATTCGGTCACGCCAAACTGGGCGGCATCGCGAACATCCTCGCCCGCGAGATTGAGAAACGCACGGGCTTTGAAACCCGCGCGGTCGTGCTGGGACACATTCAGCGTGGAGGTTCTCCGAGCGCGTTCGACCGGGTCCTGGCCACGCGATATGGGCTGGGCGCGATCGACATGGTTCATCGCGGAGAGTTCGGCTGCATGGCAGCTCTGCGGTCCAACAAGATTGTCTCTATCCCGCTGAAAGAAGCGATCTCCAAGAACCGCGTTGTCGACAACGAAATGATTCAGATCGTCGACGGTCTTTTCGAAGAGATCGGCGTTAAGGAAGTTGCGGGAAACTAGTGTGCCGGCCACCGCCGGACTTGGTCCGGCGGCGTCCAATCTCTTTTTCGCTCGCCGGCCATGAAGTAGCGCGGGATCGCCTTACAAGATGCAGAACCTTTTCGCGCGGATTGCTCCGTCGCTGATCGCGATCATCGAATTTATTCTTGTATGTGCCGTGGCGCTGCTAACCTTTCGGGCGGGCTGGCGCCCGCAGAATTTATCCCGGCCATCTGCTTTTCAATCGCTAGAGCAGGCGTTCGTACGCCTCGCGCGGCGGCGCGGACTTGCAGTGTTGTCTGTGGGAGCCAGCGTAGTAGTATTGCGCGTCGCCCTGATACCCGTCCTCGGGATTCCGCAGCCGCGCTGGAACGATGAGTTCAGCTACCTCCTGGCTGCGGACACGTTCGCTCACGGAAGAATCACCAATCCCACCCACCCGATGTGGATTCACTTCGAAAGCTTCCACATCATTGAACAGCCCACGTACATGTCAATGTATCCACCGGCGCAAGGACTGGTGCTCGCGGCCGGACAATTGCTCGGTCATCCCTGGATCGGACAATTGCTGGTCACGGCAGCGATGTGTTCGGCTCTGTGCTGGATGCTGCAGGCATGGCTGCCTCCGCCGTGGGCTTTGCTGGGCGGAATGCTGGCAGCAGTGCGGCTGGGCATTTTAAGTTACTGGGTCAACGGTTACTGGAGCGCTTCAGTAGTCGCCTTGGGCGGAGCATTGCTGCTGGGAGCGCTCCCTCGGCTTCAGAAACATGGCCGAACGCGAGATGCCATCATTATGAGCTTGGGACTGGCTCTGCTCGCCAACAGCCGTCCTTACGAGGGGCTCCTGCTTAGCATCCCTGTGGCCGCAGCGATGGCTCTCGGGTTGTTCCGGACGCGATTCACTCGACGCACCGTGAACGCTGTCCTGGTCCCACTGATTGCGCTGTTGGCCCTGTGTTCCGTGGCCACGGGCTACTACTACTATCGGGTCACCGGCAGCCCGTTTCGCATGACTTACGAGGTTAATCGCGAGGCCTATGCAGCAGCGCCCTATTTCCGGTGGCAAGCCCCCCTTCCCCCGGTAGGCTACCACCACAAGGTCATGCGCGATTTCTACCGTTGGACCCTCGATGAATTTGAGGAGAACAGCACGCTCGCGGGAGCCCTACGACGCATTCGCAGGAAAGTAATCGACTGGTGGCTGTTTTATCTTGGCCCGGCTCTGAGCATTCCTTTGTTGGCGTTCCCCTGGATCCTCCGCGACCGCCACATGCGCTTTCCGTTAGTGGCCCTGGCGGTGTTCGTGATTGGTCTCTCGCCGCAAACCTGGACACTCCCGCACTATTTCGCCCCTGCAACGGCGCTTCTATATTTGATTCTTCTGCAATGTATGCGGCACCTGCGTTTGTGGGGAGGACGCCATGGCACACGTGGACCCGCCCTCATTCGCATGATCGTGGTGGTCTGTTGCGCAATGTTGCTGCTGCGCGTCTCGGCCGCTCTCACGCATACTGCGATTGAACCGGCGTGGCCGCGGGGAAATCTGGATCGTGCGGCTGTGGTCAAGCAACTGAACCATCAGCCGGGAAATCACCTGGTCCTGGTTCGGTACCAACCGAGCAATGGAGCGAAGCACGAGGTGGATCACGAATGGGTGTACAACGCCGCTGATATCGACGCAGCGAAAATTGTCTGGGCTCGCGATATGGGAGACAGCGAGAACCAGGAATTGGTGCGCTACTTCCAAAACCGCCATATCTGGTTGCTGAACGGTGACCAATCCCATCCTCGACTGGAACCTTTCGGGCCTGTGCCTCTGCCCAACTAACTGAGTGCCCCCGAAGCTGCCCACCATTTATCCGGGCGCGCCGTTTATCATGGCAAATCTCGTGACAAACCAAATCAAGCCGGCAATTTGGCTTACCTCCAAGCGTTTGCGCGCTCACGGGATCATCGTCGCCTTGTGCTTGTGGGGTCTTTATGGTTGGAACCTCACCACGCCGGGGATGCGAGACCGCAATGGAAATCTGAAGGGAACCGACTTTCTGCATCTGTACACCCTAGGATCGATCGCCAATCAGCATCGTGGAGCCGATTTGTATGACATGAATGCCCAGGCAGCTCTGGCCGCTGAGCGCGTGCCTGAAGCTCGGGGAATCCGGTACTTGCCACTCTATCCGCCACAGGTTTCTATTTTCTTCGCGCCCCTGGCCGGTCTCTCATACGGCTGGGCGCTCGTATGGTGGTGGGGTTCAAGCGCCATCGTATATGGTCTGTGCTGCTTCAGTATTTGGCGCTCATGCCCGCACCTGTACGATTGCGGCGCTACCGTTGTTATTCTCGCGGTGGCTTTTCCCGCTTTCTTTCACTTGATCGCCTGGGGTCAGACATCGGCGCTTGCCTTAGCCTGCTTCACGCTGATGTTCTTTCTGCTCCGCCACAGAAGGGATTTTCTCGCCGGGCTGGTTCTCGGATGCCTGATTTTCAAGCCGCAGTTGGGACTTGCTGCTGCCGTTGTCTTCGTCTCGACAGGCGCCTGGAAAACTGCGCTGGGAGCGATGGTTTCGACGGCGGCACAAATCTCAATCGGGATCTGGTTCTACGGGATCGAACCGTTGCGTCAATGGATGCGCATGCTGTGGAATGTGCGCACGATGCTGCCCCTGCTCGAGCCCAAGCTCTATCAAACGCACTCTCTTCGCACATTTTGGTCGATGCTCCTGCCTTGGCCTGCCATTTCCCTTGGACTTTACATCCTGAGTGCAGCGGTCGCTCTCCGATGGACGATCGCTTGCTGGAAGCGACGATCCTCTCCTTTATCTCTGCGGTTTTCGGCCCTGCTGTTCGCCAGTGTTCTCGTGGCGCCTCATCTTACGGTCTACGACTTAGTGATTTTGGCTCCCGCGTTTCTCTTGCTGGCAGACTGGCTCGTTCCTCAGCCGACCGCAGTATCGACGCGATGGTTGGGCACGCTGCTCTACCTGACATTCATGCTTCCGCTCGTCGGTCCCCTCGCCCGATGGACGCGTGTCCAGTTTTCTGTGGTTGCGATGGTGGCTGCGTTGTACGTGATCTGGCTGATCTGTGGTGAAGCTGGGTCGATCGCCAGCGCAGCCCCAGCGAGCGTTGGGACGACGGCCATCGGAGAAACTTGATGAGAGGCTATACCGGTGGAGAGGCTATACCGATGGCAAGTCTATCGTTCCTTGTTACTTGTTACTTATTACTTATTTACCGAAGAGAAATGTCAGTGCTTCGGGAAAGCGCTTCGCCCAAGCAGCCTCGTGATGCGGAGCGCCATCATCGACAACGAGCCTCAAACGTGTCTCGTCCAATCCCGCACGGCGCAGGATCGACGCCAGTTCTCGCACGTCGTCGACCATGCTCTGATCTCGATCCTTCCGTCCCGCTTCTGCCGTGCCGGTCGCCAGGAAGACCCGTTCCGGCCAGCGTTTCACACCGCGGCTCTGCCGGATCAATTGTCGGTTCGAGGCCCAAAGTGAGGGACTCTCCAGCAATAATCGGCCAATCTTCCCCGGATGCACGGTCGCGGTGTAAAGCGCAATCAGAGCCCCGAGGGATGACCCGCCCAGACCCGTGTTCTCAGGTCCGCGCTGGACGCGGTAATGGCTCTCCACGAATGGCATCACTTCTTGGAACAGAAACGTGGGATAACGCGTTCCATGCACTCGCAACATCATCGGCTGCAGGGAGCGATGTGGCATGTACTCGCGCAGTCGATCTTTGCCAGCGTTATCCAACCCCACGAAAATCATCGGCGGAATCACGCCTTCGCGAATCAAACGATCCCCGGTTTCGTCCACCTGCCATTCCACTCCCGTAAAGGAGATCGCAGCCTCGAACAAGTTTTGACCATCGTTCAAATACAGCACTGGGTAATGCCGGTCGGCGTTTGTTGGATCGTCGTATCCAGGTGGCAGCCACACGCGCAGAAATCGTGTGTTGCGAAAAATATGACTGGAAAATTCGTGCAGACGCAAATCCCCGGTCGCTGCCTGAACGCGGATTACACCAGGCGCAGACCCGGACTCAGAGGCTTTCGTGTGCTGGGTTTCGTCCATCAGGAGAACTGACCTATCAGAATACAACCGCCGTCGCGCTCTACGCTTTCGCGCTTCTGATTCTGACGAGGATTGCGAAAAGACTGATCAGAGAAATCAACGCCAGCGAACTCAAGCACAGAATGCACCACGTCATCAGTTCGTAAGCTTCGATGTAGGTAAGGTAAAGGGCAAAGGCTAGTCCGGCAAAAGCCGCTCCCAAAAGGCGGTTTGGCGTCTCGACACGGTCTCTCCAGAATGTCGCCAGAACCAATAACGCCAGATACCCTGCGATCCCGATGCCCGCAACTGGAATTCCCATGACCGTCGAATATTCGCTGCGGTTCACGATGTCGCAGTTAAACTTCTCGCCGAACTCGCAGAACTGAGTCGCCGACTTCGCGTAGTGGCGCTCCAGCGAGACTGCCGAAACAATTACGCCCGCCAGCGCCAAGCCGGCGATCGTGACAAATAGAAACCGGTTGCGGCCCTTCGCTGCGCTATCTTCTGAGGATGGCACGAGCGGGGGACCCTTCACGGCAGACTGCACCCGGTCTTGTCGCTCAAGGCTTCGAGAGACAAAACGCCTTCCTTCGGCGGCTCGTTCCCAAACTGCCAACTGGGGAATAATTTGACTCCGGCGGCCTTGCATTCAGGCGCCTCATCTTTAGCGCCCTTAATTGCACACTCCACATAGGGCACGTAATGAAATGCCGCGCCAAACTCTTCTTTCTGTTCGATACAGTGCGGGCACCAGTAAAGGCCATACATCTTGACCTGCTTGCTCGCCAGGCACTTCGCGAAGGAATCGTATTTGTGATTCCGGTAGTAGCGGCCACCTACAAATGCGCCGGCAAGCAGAATGATCACGATGCCGTAGATGAGCATCTTCTTTGTCTTACCTTCACTTGAGTCGCTGCCCACGCGCTCGAGTTGCCGCTTTCGCCGTTCTTCAGACATGACTCATCCTTATATCACGGCGCTCGAGCCGCCTCGCAACGATCAGGCCACCACGTTCAGGGCTCCGGGAAGCACATCCAGTTCCTCACAGTGCAGGGTCAGCACTTCGCCGTCGACCATGACGTCGGCTGGGCCCGCCAGGTTGAACTCGATTCGACTCGCCGCCTTGCGCTCGGCCAGAGGGTGCTCGATATGGGTGCCGTCATAGAGTCCCGGCAGATTGCGGATCAGTCCCAACCGACCGATCGGGCCCCAACGCACATATTCCACCAGCCCGTCGTTGACTTCGGCCTGCGGTGCAATCATCATCGTCCCGC
>CAZILJ010000748.1:0-4667 GCA_964539915.1 uncultured Acidobacteriaceae bacterium
GCTTCACCAGGCACTTGGCAAGGCGCTACTCGAGCAGAAGAAATTTGCCGCGGCGCAGAAAGAATTCCTGGCCGCGGTGAACCTCAAACCCGACCTGGGGACTGCGTACGGCGACTTGGCCTTTGCCGCCGGCGAGAACAAGGACTACCCCTTGGCCATCAAGGCGCTCGACACCCGGGCGAAGTTTCTGCCAGAAGTTCCGATCACTTACTTCCTGCGGGCTTCGGCCTACGACCATCTCAAGGACGTCAAGCGGGCGTCGGCGAATTATCACCTCTTCCTCAATACGGCTAATGGGAAGTATCCTGATCAGGAGTGGCAGGCGAAGCACCGGCTCATAGCCATCGAGCCCAAAAAATAGTTCGTCGCGGGGACTGGGACCATGCTTGGGGTGCGGGGCTTATCTTCGTTGTGGAGAACGATCACACTGTGCGCGCTCGGCGCGACCCTAGCGGCCAGTGCATCGCCCAGCAACGAGCCTACGCTCGAGGAACTGAAGGCACGACTCTCTTCGGCTAGCATCGGAGACCGGCCTCACCTGTGTGTACAAATCGCTGAGAAACAACTGGCAGAGGCGGACAAGCTTTACGCCGCTGCCGAAGTCGAGAAAGGACAGGCCGCGTTGACCGACGTGGTGGCTTTCTCGGAATTGGCCCGGGACTACGCGATCCAATCCCACAAGTATCAGAAGCAGACCGAAATTGCGGCCCGTTCAATGTCTCGCAAGCTTACCGATCTGCTTCACTCGCTTGGCCGCGAAGAGCAGGTACCAGTGCGAGACGCCATTAACCGTCTACAACGAGTGCGCGACGATCTACTCTTTGCCATGTTTCCGAAAGGAGCGAAATGACGGCTTCCCTGTTTCGGTGTGTTTTGTGCATTGGTCTGCTATTCGCGGGAGATTCTTTGGCACACGGGCAGCGGCATCGGGAACCGCTCACCCAACCCGAGATCGACCAGATTCGAGATGCCAGTTGGGAGCCGAAACAGCGGCTTACGCTTTACGTCCAGTTCGCTCGGGAACGCCTGGTGAAATTGGAGCAGATGCGGAACGATCCGAAGGTCACGAACCGGCCGAAGCAGACGCACGATTTGCTCGATGATTTCCAGTTACTCTACGACGAACTCAACGACAATATCGACACCTACGTCGATCGGAAGGACGACATTCGCAAGCCGCTGAAAGTCATTATTGAGGCCGATACGGAGTTTCAGGCAAAGCTGCGCGCATTGAAGGATGCCGCTGACGTCCCCACCGAGGAATCTCATCAATACGAGTTCGTTCTGACCAATGTGCTCGATACGGTGGACACCTCGGTTGACGACCATCGAAAATTGCTGGCGGATCAGGAGGACGCGTCCAAGCATAAGAAATTGAATGCGCATGCTGACGCGAGGAGTGGGGGCAAGCCAGAATAGTAGTGTCGGCATCTTCCCGTACCGAGGCTGCCTTGAGCCTGTCAAAGGGCATGAAGCGGCGGCCGAGGTAGCCTGCAGGGCAACCGCCAGGTTCGCAACGCTTCAATTTGCCCGAAAGCTCGTGCTAACCTAGGCTCACCGTGCGTGAAGGGTTGCTCGAAATCTTCCAGGAAACCTATCGGGATCTGCGCCCAGCTTCCTTGATCCCCGAGTTGAAGGTCGAATTCTTTGCCTTCGCCAACGTCAACAATACAATTCGTCTGCGCAATGGCAAGCTTCTGGTTCGGCTGTCAGATCTGCTGGAAGGAGCCCCGGACACCGTTTTGCGGGCTATCGCGCATATCCTGTTGGCGAAGATGTACCGCCAGCCGATTGATCGCGGGCAGGCGGCGCGCTATCGCAAGTATGTTGCGAGCCATGAGATCGTTCGCAAGACCCACCTGGTCCGGCAGATGCGCGGCCGCAAACGCTTGCGCTCCGCGCGCGGGCGTTTCTATGATCTGGACGTGATCTTTGAGGAGTTGAACACACGCTTCTTTCACGGGCTGTTGGCGCGCCCGCGCATGAGCTGGAGCCAGACCAAGACTCGCCGCATTCTCGGGCACTTCGATCCGGCACACAACGCAATTATCATCAGCCGTCTTTTCGACCACCCCGCTGTCCCGGCTTTTGTCCTCGAATACATCGTCTACCACGAGATGCTGCATCTGAAGCATCCAGTGCGTCTGCGGGGAAGCCGCCGCTGCGTTCACTCGGCGGAGTTCCAGGCGGAGGAAAAGCTGTTCCCGCACATGGCCGAGGCGAACGCGTTTCTGCGGCGACTCTAAGCGGAAATTGTCTTTCCACCAGTCTTTATTCCTAGTGGACAGTCCTGCCGAAGGGTCTCTTCCTGCTGGCGGGCGGCGCATCGAGGGCCGGCAGGATCAGGCTCACGGTCGCCCGTGCGATCGTCGGAAACTGTGAGGCGCAGATGCGCATCGCCGGAATAGAGATACTTCAGGCGAGCCTCAATATTTCTTAGTCCCACGCCGGTTCCGCTTGAACTCTTCCCGCCCACACTGTTGCGCACCTGGATTTCGAGAATTCCGTCTTTTTGATTCGCGGCCACAGCGACCCATCCTCCTTCGCGAGCACAGGAAACGCCATGCCGGATTGCGTTTTCGATTAAAGGTTGAAGGATCATCTGCGGTACCAACAGCGCATTTGGTCGCGGGAGCAACCAGCCATTCGATCTGGAGGCGGCCTGCCGAAGCGCATCTTTTCCAGATCCAGGTATTCCCTGACAAATTTCCGCTCGTCCTGCAAAGAGATTAGATCCGCGCTGTCGCTGTCCAGAGCTGTGCGCAACAAATCCGATAACTTGATGATCATGGCATGGGCATTTTTCGAATCCCCATCCACGAGTGTGGCGATTCTATGGAGAGGGTTGAAAGGAAAGTGAGGGCGAAGCTGCGCCTTCAGGGAATGCAGTTCGCTGGCCACGAGCACCTGCTGATACTCATAGCGCTCGCGCTCTTCCCTTCGCAGGCGTTTCAGGTATTCATAAGCATGGCCCGCCACAACAATGGCCATGTAGATGAAGATCTGGTCGGCGAATCCTGCCCGAACCGTTTCGAGCCATGCATGCATGGAAGGAACCAGCCAGGTATTTTTGCCGGACGTCATCGAAGGGCGGAATCAGAACCGATTGGATCCCCGATTGCAGAAACACAAACGGTACAGCTGCAAGAATAAAAAACGGCATATAACGGACGCGATTACTCGAACGATTAAGGTACTTTCCAACCAGATAGAAAATGGGAGGCGTCCACAGGCTAAGGCAAAGGCGGGAGCGGCAGCCATCACCGCAGGGTGACAAACGACGGCCAGAGATTATGTAGGTTGAGGACTCCGTACTGCCCGCCCATTAACAGCGCGATCCCAAACCAGAAGAGATCGACAGCAGGTAAGCTCGACCGACGCCCCGGACTTGACCCCATTTCATTGTGCGATTCTACTACCGGCATGAAAACCCCACGCCTGAATCTGAGGCCTGACGGGAGGGTGTTCATGGCAGGATCTGCATGTTTCGCATTGCCACGGTTCCAACTTGCAGCCTGCGGGTGGAGCGCCAGCGCTGCCCCGTAAACAATCCGTGCAATGCAACTCGAGACCGTTCAAGGCGTTATTTCCACCGTGTGATCCTAATCACAGGCGTTTGTGGGGTGGCGGATTGACGGGTTTGGCGCGAAAAGACTATCCTTGAAGTTGAAATTGAAATTCATTTTCAAAATCATAGGTCCCAGCAATGCTTCAGGCTTTCATCATCACGCTCCGGGAAGGGGTCGAAGCGGCGCTCATCGTCGGCATCACCCTTGCCTACCTGACTAAGATCGGGCGGTCGGAACTGCGCAAGACGGTCTACGCGGCGCTGGCCGCGGCTTTTCTCGGCAGCATCGGCGTGGCCATCGCCATTTCCCGCACCCACCTGAATGAAGATGTCTTTGAAGGCTGGATCATGCTGGTCGCCGCCTTCTTCGTCGTCACCATGGTCATCTTCATGATGAAGACTGGGCGCAAGCTGAAGGGTGAGATCGAGGGCAAAGTCGGCCTGCTGGCGGGCAACGACGCCTGGTTCGGCCTCTTTGTTTTCATTTTCCTGATGGTGCTGCGCGAGGGCGCAGAAACCGTGCTGATGCTGGCGGGCGTCTCGCTCAACTCGACCGCCCTGATGAGCTTCCTCGGCACGCTGCTGGGCGTGCTGGCCGCGATTGCCTTTGGAGTGATGTTCGTCAAAGGCACCGTGCGCGTCAACCTCCAGAAGTTCTTCAAGGTCACGACCGCGATCATGTTCCTGGTGGCCGCGCAGTTGGTGGTCTCCGGCCTGCACGAACTCTCGGAAAGCGGCGTCCTTCCCTCGTCCAAGCGTGAGATGGCGATCATCGGACCGATCGTCAGCAACGACTGGTTCTTCTTCGTCACGATTTTTGCCATGGCCGCGCTGATGATCCTGTTCGAGGCGAAACGCCGAGAACCCGCAGTGGCCGCCGCATCGCCCGCTGAGCGCCGCAAGCTCGCGTGGAGCGCGCGCCGCGAACGCTTGTGGATGGCCTCGGTCTATACCTTCTCGTTCGTGTTCATCGCCATGGTGACCGCGGAATTTATTTATACCCAGGGCGTGAGCGCTCTCTCGCCTGCGACCGAGGTCACGTTCGTGAACGGGCGGGTCAGCATTCCGCTGGCCCAGGTTTCCGACGGCGACCTGCACC